>JAVBSZ010000156.1:0-11989 GCA_031556415.1 Opitutales bacterium
TTCTTCGTGAGTCATAATATTTTTTGCGTACGCTTTCGCGCGTGAACTGCGGCGCTTTTCATCTTAACGCAAGCATGTGTTTCAACACGCTCCCGCGTTGAAATCAAAAGATTCCGCGTTCCCATCGCGAAATCATCGCGCCAAATCCTTTTTTATACATGTTGGTTTTGGGCGCTTTTGCTGCCAAGCGTCCACAGGAATCAGAAAGATTCTCCCACGCCCTGCGAGACGTCGCCGTCGAGGTCTTCGCCGAAAGTCGAAAACGCGTTGTTGCTGTTGGAGCGCGTCACGAGCACGGTTATCTCGTTCATGATGGCGTCGCGGTTCTGGGCGAAGATGAACTTGTCGCTGTTGAGGTTCTGCTGCGCGTCGGCGATAAGCTCGCGCGGGGGGCGGCGCATTTTCAGCAGGCGGCTTACGTTCTGGCTCAAATTCGTGGAGTTGCCTATGCGTATGTCCATCTGCACAAGCCTCGTGAGGGCGAGCAGATGCTTGGGGTCTTTGTTCACCGCGGCGTTGAGAAGCTTGTAGGCGAGCATCGTTCCGCCCAGCTTGTCGAGCCTGCGCGCGGTGGCGATGAGCGTTTTTACGGGCACCTGGTCCTTCTTGACGACTTCGTCTAGCAGCACCTCGGCCATGGGGAGGCTGTCCGTCGCGTAATAGGCCACGGCCCTGAGGCATTTGAGCACGTCCTCGTAGCGCTTCGACCACAGCGGCTTTTCGCGCATGATTTCCTCCGCGAAGGCGGCGGCGCTTTTGAAGTCTCCAAGCGACAGCATCGCCTCAAGGTACAGGAGGCAGAAGGGCGCTATGGGGTAGTTGCGGCGCAGCGCGGTGTCGTAAATGCGCTTCATCAAACCAAGGTTGCCTTCCACCGCCGCAAAGTTGGCGATGTATATCAAAGATTTCGGATCGTTTTTGTACTGCTCAAAGACCAGCTCTATCTGGTTTGCCGCGTTCTGCTTTTCGCCGGATTTTGAAAGCAGCTTGAGGTAGTCAACCCTCTGCTTTACGGAAAGGGGAGACTCTATGGACCTCAGTACGGCGTACTGGCGGGCGGAATCGTAGTCTTCCATTATATTGTAGAAGCTCATCAGCATGGCGTAGACGGCCTCCTTGTTGCGCGCGGCGGGAATCTTCCCCTTCAGGTATTCCACGGCCTCTTCGCGCAGGCCCTGCTCCCAATAGTTTTTGGCCTCGCGTATCATGCCGGGGGTGCTCGCATCCAGACCGTACTCTTTAAGGTATTCTGAAGATTTCTCATAGTTGCCGTGCAGCGCGTAGACGGTGGCCAGGGCCATGGCGAGGTTCAGCCGGCATTCGTCGTTCTTCACTCCCATGTTCAGGAGCTTGGTGGCCAGCCTGACGAGCTTCTCGTCCTCCGACTGCTCCATGAGCACCTTGATGTAAAGCTTTATGTATTCGGCGTGCTCCTTGGCTTCCGGAAAGCCGGAATCAAGCGCGAGAATCGCGTAGTCATAGCGGTTCATCCCGAATATGTAGAACCACGCGAGCATGAGTTTTCCGTCCAGATTTTTCGGAGACCTGCGCACTCCCATGGATACCATCTTGAAGGCTTCGCTCCTTTTGCCCTGTTCCAGAAGCTCCTTCGCCTTCTTTATGTGGAAGTCTCCAACCATTCTCGCATGTTCGGCTCTCTTGAAGGGCATGACCACGGCTTGGGCAAACGTCATTTCGTCGTACTCGCGCGTGTATTTGAAAAGCATGTATATTGCCAGCGACAAAAGCAACCATACGCTCACCGCCACTGCGGCGAGCAGCGCGAATATCCGGCCCCATAAAAATTTGAACGCCCATTGACCGTTCGGTTTTTTGTAGCTCTGGGCGAATCCGAAAAGGGCGTTGTAGGCGACGGCGTCCTTCTTCGGCATATCCTGAATTTTTTCTTCCTTTAGAGGCATGGTCGGTTTTGATGAGGTTTGTATCGTCAATATCTATCCCCATAAAGGCGCGCGGTTCAAGATATTTTTGCACCACGTGCGGATTGCCCGGTATTTTTTAAAAAAAACGCGATAAAGGCTTGACGTGTTCCCGAAAATAATAGAAAACTCGTTTCAAGAGTTTAAAAAATATTAAGAAACACACAACGCATATGAAAAAACTATTGATATCGACAGCACTGCTCGCTTCCGCCTTTTCGGCGGGCGCCGCGCCACTCGTAACCATAGGCGACCAGCTTGACCTTTTCTTCAGAGGCGCGGTGATCGGTTCTTGGGACAGCAACATTCTCAACGCCCGTGGCGGCCCCACCAAATGGGACGACTATATGGCGACTATACGCCTGGGCGCGGAGGCCGACTACGGCCGCCACAGCAAGTTCAAGGCTAATATCAAGTTCTACGAAGACATTAACCGCTATCTTGACCACAACGAGTTCAATTCCGAGCTTGCCAACGTGTTCGCAACGGCTTCGTATACGGAAACAGTCTTTACGGTTGACGCCAACTTCAGCTTCCAGCAGCTGCGCCAGAACAGCGCCACAATCGGCTACGGCCTTCCCGACATCGTCAGGCGTGACGCATACAATGCCGGAATCAACGGTTCTTATGAATTCTCCGAAAAGCTCTTCGGCGAAGTCGGCTTCTCATGGTACGCGGAAAAATTCGTGGACTACACGGACATTTATTCCGACCAGGACGTGTATTCCATTCCGGTCAGCCTGCTTTACAGGCTTTCCCCGAAGATCAGCGTGGGTCTTTCCTACCAGTTCCGCTATAGCGAATTCACAGGCGGTTCCTCAAACCTTCCCAACCGTTATGACAACTTCGGCGGTGTGACTCTTCGCGGAGAAATCGCCCCCAAGCTCACAACGGTGATTTATGCAGGTATCCAGAGCCGTACTTATGACGGTTCCGGCATGGATGACAATATGAACTTCGCTTTCTCCGCGCGCTTTGACTACGCGGTGACAGACAAGATCACAACTTTCGTCAAAGGCTTCCGCGACTTCGCCAACGGCGCCAGCCGCCAGTCCAGCACCAACACGGGTATGGAAATGGGCGCAACCTACGCAATCTCCCCCTTCGTGAAGGCGGTGGGTTCGTTCGCATACACCAATGCGGACTACTACGGCTCGAACCGCGAAGACGACACGTTCGTCCCGCGCATTGGCGTATTTTACACGCCCAACAAGTACATCTCTCTCGGCGCGAACTACCGCTACCTGGACAATTCCTCCAACGTGAACCCCTATATGGGGCACAACGTTTCGTTGGACTTCACCGTCCGCTACTAGTTTGCAAAGTGTTTTTCTTACAATCGCGCCTGATTCGGGCGCTAATTTTTTTACACGCTTGCGGTGTTGGAGGATTTTTTTTGCCTTTAACAGGGAACAGAGCCATTGGGAAATTGTCATTAGCTCTCGGAGGACTCCTCCGATAATATTAAAATCATGAAATATCTACTTACCCTATCCCTGTCATTACTTGCCGTCTCTTCGGCGCTCGCGCAGAGCGCCTGGGAAAAGGCTTCATATGCTGTTCTTGAAGGCGCCGACGGCGACACTCCAAGAACGCTTCATTATCTGGATTCGTCCGGCAATCCGCTCGGCTCGCAGAAATTGGAAACCTCCAACTTCACCGGCGCAAACGCAATCGCGTACGGTTCCGCCGTGTGCCCCAATCTTGGCGGCGCAAAGGGCCTTGTGCTTTTGCGCACCTCCAAGGGCACCGCAACCGAGACCAAGGGAAACTGGGGCAGGGCGGTGAACTTTTATTCGGACCCGCTCGCGTCTTCCGGCCCCATGCTTAAAAGGCTTCCGGCCATTCCCTTCGGCAGCATAAACGGGGCGCCCGTGAAACCTCCGCAGATAGACTATTTCACCGACCTTGACGCGGGGAAAAACGGGCAGCTGATGGCGCTCGTCCACAGGAAGGGCGGCACTCCGGAAACCTCCTACATTTACAGGTACAACATTAAGGTTGAAGATCCCAAGAAGCCCTCAATCAGCCGTGACGGTTTCTGGGGCATAGGCGCAAAGGCCTACAAGGCCTTCGCTTTCGGCGCGTTCATCCCCAAGTCTGACGCGGACGAACAGTTCGCGCTCCTGGGTCTTGACGACAAGGTGGAAATCAGGGGCGGCAAGTATTCATCCGAAAGTTCCGCGGCGCTGAAGTCGTTTTCAATTTCGCAGGCGGGCAAGCAGGCCCTGCGCATCTGGGCCCAGAAGGGAAACCTCTGCGCCGTGTATAACGACAACACCGTGATTGTGTGGAACCCGCAGACGGGCGCTGAAGCCGGACGCTTCGCCTTCAATCCCGCGGTAAAGAACGTCCTCGACGTTGTCGCATTCTAATTTCTTTTTGAATTGCGGCTTTGAAAGCCCCGTGCGCGGCATTTGCGCTTCGGGGCTTTTTAATGGGCGCTTCGGCGGCGCGCGCCAGAATACGTTTGACAAAAAAAACTTTCGGTTAAGATTTTACAGCAGACCACGAGAAGGAAAAATGTCCCCTAAAAAACCAAAGGCGAAATCTTACGAACGCTACCATATCCCGAATCTGAAAAGGGCTTTGGACATACTTGAAATCCTCGCGCGCAATCCTGCGGGGATGACGCTTGGCGAAATATCCAAGGCGGCCAAGTACACGAAGAACAGCGTTTTCAGAATCATCTGCACCCTGCAGGACTGCGGCTATGTGCGCAAGGACGCCGACGACAGGACGATTAAAATTTCGCGCAAGCTCGTGGCGCTCGGCTACGCGTCGCTGGGCGAAGTCAACCTTGTGGAAAAAAGCATAGACGTCATGCGCCTCGTGCGCGACAGGGTGAACGAGACCACCATGCTCGGCTCCCTGCTTGAAGACGAATGCGTGCTCATAGAGCAGGTTGCCTGCCGCCACTCCTTCAAGTTCATGGGGGAAATAGGCATGAGGTTCAACCTGCACGCCTCCGCGCCGGGCAAGGCCATGATTGCGTATCTGCCGAAGACGGAGCAGGCGGAAATAATCAAGCGCATAGACTTTAAAAAGTACAACGCCAACACCATAACAAGCGCGGCGGATTTTCTGAAGGAGCTTAAAACCGTGAAGGAGTGCGGCTACGCGCTTGACCGCAGCGAGGAAATCATCGGCGTTCACTGCGTGGGCGCGCCGGTGTTTGACGCGCACGGCTACCCCATCGCCTCGATATGGGTGACGGGCCCCAGCGACAGGCTCAAGGCGGCGGCGTTTGAGGAGATTGGCAAATACGTCCGCGTGCAGGCCGACGTCATTTCAAACAGGCTCGGCTACGGATTGATTTAACCAGCTTCCGTCCGGATTGCCGGATGGCGCAGCCTTATGGACACATCTTTTGTTTTCCAGGCCTTCTTCGCCGTAGTGCCCGTGTACATAATAATTCTCACGGGCGCCTTCGTGCGCCGCCTGCGCTGGATAAGGGCGGATGCGGACTCCTCTTTCATGCGCATCGCCATGGACGTTGCGCTGCCCTGCTTTTTCATCTCCAACATGCTCGGCAATGAGAAGCTGCAGAGCGTCGCGTTTTCCGCGGGCACGATTGCCATGGGCGTGGCCGTGATGTCCGCGGGCATGTGCGTCGCCTGGCTGGCGTCAAAAATTCTGAAACTGAAAGTGGGCGAGGGGCAGCGCACCTTCGTTGTCACCACCGCCGCGCACAACTACGGCTTTTTCATAATCTCCATCGTGGCGCTGCTCTACCCCGCGCGCGAAGATTTGCTCGGCCTCATCATCACGCAGAACGTGGGGTGCGACCTTGTCTACTGGTCCCTCGGCTTCCTTCTCATTTCGCAGGGCGGCGGCTTCTCTTGGAAAATGTTTCTGCGCGCCCCGATAATTTCAGTTGCGGTTGCGCTCTTGCTGGCATGGACGGGGCTTGGCGCGTACGTGCCGCAGTTCCTTTTGAACGCGATGCGCATGATGGGAAGCTGCGCCATAACGCTCAACCTCTTCATGTTCGGCTGCCTGCTTTGCGATTTCTGGGGCTTCAAGAATTTCAACCCGCGCATAGTGTCGTCGGCGGTGGCGGTGCGCATGCTCGTGCTCCCCGCCATATTTCTGGCAGCCGCGGCATTGCTGGATATAGACCCGTCGCTGCGCATGATCCTCGTCTTCCAGGCCGTAGTACCCTGCGGCGTAATCAGCGCCGTTCTCGCAAAACATTTCGGCGGGCACCCTCAGATGTCCGTACAGATTACGGTGTGCACGAGCATTGTCGCGCTAATCACGCTGCCAATTTATTTGACCTTGGGGCTCAAACTGATTGGTGCTGTTTAAGCGCCTCCTCACTCCCTGGCGAGCGCGGCGAGCGCCGCCAAATCAAGCTTTCCGCTGGGGAGCAGCGGGATTTTTTCCGCGCGCACTATGTGCTTGGGCAGCCACAGGTTGCTTATGCCGGCGGCGCGCAGGGCGTCCTTCACCTCGTGCATTGAAAGGTCCAGGGTGCTGATGAGCACGAGGGCCTCGCCCTTCGCCTCGTCAAGGCGCGACGATACCGCAAGCACGGGGATGTCCGCCCCCGTGAAGCCGAGCTGTGAATTGAGCGCGTTTTCTACCGTGGCGTGCGGCACCATCTCCCCACCTATTTTTGAGAAGCGCGAAAGCCTGCCGTCTATGTAGAGGAAGCCGTCGGCGTCGAGGCGCGATATGTCGCCCGTCACAAGCCAGTCCCCGTCGAAAACCTTTTCCGTGGCCTCCGGCATGTTGAGGTAGCCCGCAAAGACGTTCGGCCCGCGCATGCTCAGCAGGCCGCTTTCTCCGAATTTCAGGGGCTTTAGCGTGGACGCGTCCACAACGCGCGCCTGCATGCCCGGAAAAAGTTTTCCTATGGATCCCGCGCGCGAGCCGGTGGAGTAATATCCGTAATCCTTTTCGGAAAGGTTCACGCCGACAACGGGCGTCGTCTCCGTAAGGCCGTAGCCCTCGCGGTATGAGTCCGGATTGAAGGTGTCGTTCCAAAGTTTGTGGAAGCCTTCGGGCGTTTTTTCCGCGCCCGCAATGGCCATGCGCAGTGTGGCCAAATCCTCTTTCGACGCGTGCTTGATGTACGCGCGGAAGAAAGTGGGGCTGCCTATCATGACGGTCGCCTTGGTCTCGCGTATGGCGCGTATGTTGCTTTTGATGTCGAGCGGGCTTATGAGTGTGACGATATGCTGGCCCGCAATCGCCATGTACCATATTTCAAAAAGCGCGCCGAAACTATGGAAGATGGGCATGTTTGAAAGCAGCACGTCGTCCTCGGCAAATACGCGGCTTATGAGGGTCTGCACGCAGTTGGCTATTATGTTTTTCTGCGTGAGTATGGCGGCCTTTGGCGCGCCCTCGCTGCCGCTGGTGAATACGAGCGTGCCCTCCCTTGAGTTGTCTGAACTTTTTTCCACGCCGAAGGAGGCGAGGAAGTTTTCAAAATCTCCGCGCACGCCGCGCCTGATTTCCTCAAGCCTCTCGGGCGCTATCTGTGCGATTTCGTCCTCGATGTTTATCAGCTTTTCAGTCCACGGAAACTTCGGGTTTGCGTGGGAGATTTTCCCGTGCGTTTTTACGGACGTGGCTATGCAGTCCAAATCAGCCGTCTCAATGCAGCTTGCGGCGGCAACGGGGCCCATCGTGAAATTCAAATTCACGGGGACTTTCTTTGCGAATACGCACGCGTAGTTGCAGACCGCGCCCGCGAAGCTCGGCGGTATGACGAGGCCTATGCGCGCCTTCGTTGTCCATCCGCCAGCGCGCTCAGAAAGCGCGAGCGAAATGACGAGCAGGTCTTCGGCGGAATACGTGCGCGCGTCGTCGGAAAAATCGCACAGCAGAACCTTGCCGCCGCCCGCGCGCAACCCGTCCGCGATGGCGTACGCCAGAGAGTATTCCAATTCGGGCCGCTTTGAAAACTCCTCATAGCCCATGTCTATAATAAATTCGCTCATTCCGGCAAATGCTGACAGCAACTTTTTACAAGCTCAAGAAAATTTGAGAACCTCAAACGGAATGCCGCTACGCGGTGAGTCAAAAGTTTATAGAAAATAAAATTAAACAAAAGAGTTCCTGTTCTTTCTTAGGTTTGTTCTTTTTTCGGAGAAAGTTTGGATGCAGAAGCAGGCGCGAAAAAAGCTCACGGTGGGAGTGTACAAATAGTACATGACCAGTGTGAGCTTTTTGAAGCAACGAACTTCTGCGCCAAAATTACCCGACAAAAAGACAAACCTGGAGGCCCGGTCCGTGAACCCCCTCTATGAGTATCCCCTCAACGTCCGCAGTCTTGGACGGCCCCGCTACAAATATCGTGTAGGGGTTGTCCGCGACGCTTTCAAGCGCCTCGGGAATGGTGCCGAATATGGCGTTGGTGTCCAAAACCGCCACGTGCACCCACGGGGCGATGGTGGCAAGCCTGTCGGAAGTCGACGAGTCTTTCAGGATTATCATGCCGCCTTCGCCGACGGCGCCTGCCGCCTTTGAAATTGCGAAGTCATACCTGTCGGCGTCGGCCCTGTCGAACTCGCGCTCAATTTCGAAACTTTCCTCGAGGCCGAAGGCCGTTTCAAGCATGGGGTCTACATACCCGCGCCTGCAGTTTTTTGACCGCAGGAAATTTGAGAGCTCCGCGGCGCCGTTCAAAACCTCGCCGTGGTTCGCGGTGAAGTTGCGCTCAAAGGCCTCCTTCGGGGTGCCGGCGCTGCGCACGGTCGAGACGATGTCGCCGTCCGTGAATGCGGGCGCTGGCGGAAAGGTCTTGCCTTTTTCAGCCTCGCGCAGGGATTTAAAAAATTCAGCCTTATCCATTTTTATCAAACCACTTTCTGAATTTGCCGGCCTTGAGTTTGGGTATCGCGCGCGTTTTGCTCCAGCGCCAGAGGGGGCCGAATTTGACGAGCGATAGCGGCAGGAAGTTTGCCATGTTTGCAAAGGGGAGCCCGAAGCGCCAGATTTTCGGCGAGCTTGCGAGGATTGCAAACGGGCGCATGTCCACGTCGTTGGCGACTTTCGCCTTCTTTTTCTTTGCGCCGTCGCGCATTTTCAAGACGAGGTCGGGCAGGGGAATTTTTGCGGGGCAGACGTCCGCGCAGGCGCCGCAGAGCGAGCATGCCTTGGGGAGGTCCGCAAATTCGGCGAACTTGTCTCCCGCCAGCAGAGGGGAGAGCACTATGCCGAGCGGCCCCGGGTATGTGGCCCTGTAGCCGTGGCCGCCTATGAGCCTGAACACGGGGCAGCGGTTCATGCACGCGCCGCAGCGCACGCACTTCAAAATTTCGTCAAAGTCGCTACCGGCGAGTTTGCTTCTGCCGTTGTCAACAAAGACCACGTACATTTCCTGCGGGGAATTTTTTGCGCTCCCCGCGCCGCCGACGAACTCGGTGTACACCGTGCTGTGCTGGCCCGTCGCGCTGCGCGCGAGAAGGTTGATGAACACTCCGAATTCGCGCGCGGAGGGTATGACCTTTTCAAGCCCGGCGATTGCGATGTGCGTCTTTGCGCCGGACATCGAGAAGCGCGAGTTGCCCTCGTTGGTTGCGAGGACTATCGCCCCCTCCTTAGCAAGCACGTAGTTTGCGCCGGTGATTGCCACGTCGGCGTTGAGGTATTTGTCGCGCAGGAATTTTCTGGCGTTGAGTGTGATCGCCTGCGGGTCTTCGTCGTAGCCCGACACTTTGAACTTCTCAAAAATCTTCGCGATGTCGTAACGCGTCTTGTGCATGGCGGGCTTGACGATGTGCGAGGGTTTTTCCTCCGCGAGCTGGATGATGAACTCACCAAGGTCGGTTTCGACGACGTCAACACCGCGCGGTTCCAGGAAGTGGTTGAGCTCCGTCTCCTCCGTGGTCATGCTCTTGGCCTTAACCACGCGCTTGCCATTTTTTTCGTTGATGACGGAGAGGACAATCTCGTTCGCCTCGTCCGCGTCCTTGGCGAAGAGGACTTTGACGCCCTCCGCCTCAAGGCTCGCAACGGCCTGTTCAAGCAGGTCCGCGCGCGAGACGGATTTAATTTTGTTGGCGAGCTCGCGCAGCTTTTCAACGCGCCCCTCCTCCGGATAGGCGTTTGCGAATATCGCGGCGCGCGCGGCGGTGCCCGCCTTGCTGGCGTCGGATATCGCGCGCTTGACGGAGGGCGAAATCGTCTCGCAATATTTGTCAACGGGCTGGAGGGCCATTACAAAATCCCCCCGTTCTGCATTGCGGCGAAAAAGATTTGCGCGACGTGGCGCGTGGGGTAGTTGATGCCGTTCTTCTGCGCTATGGCCTTCTGGTGCAGCAGGCAGGAGGTGTCCGCCGCGACCACGAAGTCCGGCTGCGCCTTTGCTATGGCGTTGACCTTGGCGATGCCCATTTCAGACGAGAGCTGCGGCATGACTACCGAGAATGTTCCGCCGAAGCCGCAGCAGTCTTCGCCGCCTTCAAAGTCCGCAAGGCTCAAGCCCTCTATCGAGAGCAGGAGCTTCTTTGCGCTCTCCGGCGTGGGCGTGCCGCGGCTGTGGCAGGAGTTGTGCAGCGCAACCTTCACGCTGAGGCTGCCGCCTATCTTCTCCGCGCCTAGGGCGTTGACGAGATAGTCGCAAAATTCCCAGACGCGTTTTGAAAAGTCGTCCGCGCGCTTGCGCTCGGCCTCTCCGCAGTCCGCAAAGGCGATCTTCGCCGAGTGGAAGAGCATGGCCGCGCAGGAGGCGCTGGGCACTATTATGGGCCAGTCATTGCCCGCGAAGGCGTTGTAGGTGCTGCGCAGGACCCTGCGCGCGCTTTCAAAATCCCCGCTGTTGAAGGCGGGCTGCCCGCAGCAGGTCTGGTCTTTTGGAAGCTCGACCTTCTGCGCGAATTTTTTGAGCACGGCCACGGCGCTTTTGGCGGCGTCCGCAAAGACGGCGTCGCCAAGGCAGGTTGCCATGAAATTGACTTTTGCGCCCGTGATTCTGTCGGGAGGCGGAGTGAACATTGTTGTCTTAAAATTTTGTTAACTTAGGCTTTTTCCGAAAGGATGTTCTTCTGGAAGTCTTCAAGCGCGTCTTCCCACATTCCGCAGGCGTCCTTGCGCGGCTCGAACACTTTTGGCTCAACCGAATTGATGATGATGCCGCGCCCTTCGGCGAGGGAGGCAATGTCTCCCGAAGCCTTGAGCTGCATTATGACGTTGCCCAGAGATGTCGATTCAGTGGGGCCCGCGTAGACTACCTTGCCCGTGGCGTCCGCAGTCATCTGGTTCATCTGCGAGTCCTTGGAGCCGCCGCCCATGATGTTGAGCGCGTCGTTGGAAATTCCCGTGAGTTTCTCAAGCACGCTGAAGACGTGCGCGTATTTGAGCACTATGCTCTCCTTCATTGAGCGCGCGAGCTGGCCCACGCCGTAGGGCACTCCGCGGTTGCGCTCCTTGCAATGGTTTTCAATGGCGCTGACCATGTCGTCCGGCATGGCGAAGTCCGCATGGTCCGGATCAAAGTGCGGCTGCATGGCGCTAGCCTGTTCGGACAAATCATCCATCTCCCTGAAGGAATACTTGAGGCCCTGCTTTGCCCACGATTCCTGCGCCTTCTGAAAGAGCCACATGCCCGTGACGTTCTTCAAAAAGCGTATGGTGTTTTCCACGCCGACTTCGTTTGTGAAGTTCTCGCGCAGCGAGGCGTCGTTGATGATTGGCGAATTGAGCTCCATGCCCGTGAGGGACCAGGTGCCGCTGTTGATGTACGAGCAGGGCGACTTCTTCGTGGGAACGCCCGCTATGGCGCTTGCGGTGTCATGGCTTGCGGTGGAGACGACGGCGAGGTTCTCTATGCCGAGCTCCCTCTTGATTTCCGGCAGCAGTTCGCCGAGCTTCTCGCCCGCTGGCGCGAAGGGCTGCTGGAATATGCGCTCGGGCAGGCCGAGCTTCTTGATCAAATCAAAAGACCAGTTTTTATCAACGGGGTTGTAAAGCTGCGTGGTGGACGCGTTTGTGCGCTCATTCGCCTTGACGCCCGTGAGCATCCAGTTGACGAGGTCCGGCATCATCAGGAAGCTGTGTGCCTTTGCGAGGTTCGGCAGCTTCTTTTCCGCGTG
>JAVBSZ010000162.1:0-23995 GCA_031556415.1 Opitutales bacterium
GACGCGCTGAACGTAAAGGGGCTGGAGTACATATCGGTTGCGGAACTCGCAAAATATCTTGGCATGCAGTATAAGACGGTCGTCGCCAAGAAGCGCCAGATAGTCTTCAGCAAGTTCACCCAGATATATTTTGACGTCAACCAGAAGGACGTGCTTTTGAACGGCAACAAGATATGGTTCGGTTCCCCGATAGTGGAGGCAGGAGGGCTCCTTTACCTCGCAAAGCGCGACTATCTCAAGAGCATAGTGCCGCTGCTCTACCCGCAGAGGTCGGGCAAGCCGGAGCCGCTTTACCACATCGTTTTAGACCCCGGGCACGGCGGCAAGGACACCGGCGCCATCAACAAGGCCTACGGGCTTCACGAAAAGAACGTGGCGCTGGACATGGCGCTCAGGGTCGGAAAAATCCTCATCACAAAGGGCTACAAAATTTCCTACACGCGCACGAAGGACGTTTTTGTGGAGCTTGAAGACAGGGTCAAGCGCGCCAACGCGCTGAAGGCGGACATGTTCATAAGCCTGCACTTCAATTCGGCCACGCCGGCCGCCGCCGGGCTTGAAACCTATTCGCTCACGCCCGCCGGGCAGACTTCCACGAACGTGTCGTCCGCAAGCCTTTCAGACTCCAGGGAGTACGAAGGCAACAGGTTTGACGCCTGGAACACGCTGCTCTCATATTACGTGCAGACGCAGATAGTGCACAAGGCTTCCGGCATAGACAGGGGCGCGCGCCGTGCCCGCTTCTACGTGCTCAAAGACATCAACATGCCTGCGGTGCTGGTTGAGGGCGGCTTCGTTTCCAACGCGGCCGAGGGCAAAAAAATATGCTCTGCGGATTACCGCGCGGCGCTTGCGGAGGGCGTGGCAAACGGCGTTCTGAAATTCCAATCCACCATAGACCGCCTGCGCGGGAGATGATTTTGTCTATTTCAAAAAATCACAAAAAGACATTTAAAATTTATGGCAAAAAAGAAGCAGGACATACTTTCCGGGCTCACGCTCATCGGAAAGACGAGGAACAAGCCCACCAGGAAGCTCGAGGTTTTCCCCAACCAGAGCGCGGGCAGAAACTACCTTGTGGAGCTTTATACGGACGAGTTTTCATGCCTGTGCCCCGCCACGGGCCAGCCAGATTTTGCAAACCTGACAATATCATACGTGCCGGGTAAAAAGATAGTGGAGAGCAAGTCTTTCAAGCTGTACCTATGGAGCTACAGGGACGAGGGATGCTTCCACGAGCACGTCGTCAACCGGATTTTGGACGACCTCGTCAGGGCGCTTGACCCCGTATGGTGCGAGGTCTACGGAGAATTCAACGTCAGGGGCGGCATAGGCATAAACGTCTGCGCGGCGCACGGCGTGAGGCCGGAGGGCGTCTGATGATTCGCAAGGCAAGAGGATTTTTCGCGCTTCTGCTTTCCGCCTGCGTCCTTTGCGGATGCTGCGGCACGGCGGAGGTTTCGGAAAACCCGGGCTTTAAAAACCTGCTCGACAGCGTCGTGAAAATCGACGTCTGGACGAAGACGCAGGACGACGGCAGCAGCCGCATGGTGCGCGGCGTGGGCAGCGGCGCGATAATGGACGAGGACGGCTACATCATAACCAACGCGCACGTCGCAAACATGTACGCAGTGAAGATAGTGGTCACGCTTTCAAGCCTTGAGAAGGTTGACGCGCATTTCGTGGGGTGGGACCATTGGACGGACCTCGCCGTGCTGCGCCTCGACATGGCCGACGTGAAGCGGCGCGGCCTGAAGTTTTCCCACGCGCGCTTCGGGGATTTTTCAAGGGTGAAGGTGGGAGACGTCGTCTACGCCGTGGGAACACCGCACGGCTTTGCGAGGACGGCCACGCGCGGCATCATTTCAAACCTCGGCCGTTTCTTTGAGGGCACCATACTCGACAGCGGATACGAGACGGGGAACTTCAACACCTGGATACAGACGGACGCCGCCATCAACCCGGGCAACAGCGGCGGGCCGCTCGTGCTTCCAAGCGGCGAAATCATCGGCATAAACACGCGCGCATACCTGGGGGCGAGCAACCTTGCTTTCTCAATCCCCGCCGACGTCGCAAGGGGCGTGATGGGGAGGATAATTTCCGAGGGCCGCGTCACGCGCAGCTACGTGGGCATAACCCCCGCGCCGCTTCAGGACATGGAATCCTTCTTCGACTTGGATGTGAACAAGGGCGTTCTCATACGCAATGTGGACGCGGGTTCTCCCGCCGCGCGCGCCGGCGTCAGCGCCGGAGACATCCTGCTCAAAATAAATTCCGAGCAGGTTGACGGCAGGTTTCCGGAGCAGATTCCCGCAATCATGAATTCCATAGCCTCCATGAAGGTGGGCAGCGAGGTGACGCTCACTATCCTGCACGGGCGGAAAATAAGCGAATGCAAACTTGAAACGGAACTTTTGGAAAGCCGCGTCGGCGAGGAGTTTCCCCTTGAAAAATGGGGCCTCGGCATGCGCGAAATCACAAAAGTCTACGCGCGCGAAGCCAAGCTGAATACCGATTCCAAGCTTCTCATAATCGGCGTGCGCTCCGGCTTCCCCGCCGAAATCGCCAACCTCCGCGAAGGCGACGTCATCGTCTCCGTAAACCGCAAAAAGGTCGGCACCAAAGCCGAGCTTCTCGAAGCCTACGAAGCAAACGCCAAGCTTGAGAAGGACATCCTCATAGAAGTGCTGCGGGACCATTCCATAGGCTATCACATCCTCAAATTTGGAGGATGATTGTACTCGCTCGCACGGCGCTGTTCGTCTCGTCCCTGCGGGTAGACCTTGACCATTCTTCCCAAAAGCTTTTTTGAGAACTTTACACATTGTAATGCGCAAAGCTCTTCAAAACTTTTGTGGTTTTGGCGCCTGGCTGCGCGAATAAATCCGTCCAGACTGGTTGCGTGCAGTCAGAGTTCGCTACGAACCCGCGCTCGCTTGCAAGCCTCCTTTTTGATCCAACCCGCGCCGTCAAAATGGAAGAGTGGGCGATACTCATCGGCGCAAGTTTTAAGCTTCTTTTAAAACGCAAAAAAAGCGGCCTTTTTATGGGCCGCTTTTTTGTGAAATATTGAAGGGGCTTATTTGACCTTCACGACGTCGACGCGCCTGTCGTTCTTCGCTTCCGGGGAGTCCTTCGCGACGTCCGGCGTTGCGGTGGCTTCGCCGCGGCCGACAACTTCCATTGCGCCCGCGCTTGCGCCGAGGCCCGCGAGGTAGTCCGAAACAGCTCCGCCGCGCTTGTCGGAAAGCAGGAGGTTGTACTCTTCCGTGCCGTACCAGTCGGTACGTCCTACGAGGACTATCTTCTGCGAGGGGTCGTTCTTGAGCATTTCCGCGACGGGCTTGAGCTTTGCGCGTTCGCCCTGGGCAACCGCGTACTGGTCAAAGCCGAAGTAAATCGTGCAGGCTATCATTTCCGGCGGGATGGCGTCGGGATTGAAGCCGAGGCTGCCGTTGCCGCTGCGGTCCTTAAGCATAGCGCTGTCGTCATTAAAGCTGTCGGCACCCACGCCTTCGGTGTTGAAGCCCATGCCGTTGTTGGCGTTCTGCGTGTCAAGCGGCGAAGGCCTGTCCATGCCGTCGCAGGCGGAAAGCAACAGCAGCGCCGAAGAAAGAGAGAGAAGCGTGATGATTTTTTTCATAATTTATATTTTTTGAAATATTTCTATTCCCTGACGTTCTCCTACATTTTTGGGATTTTGCAAGATTTTTTAAACAAAACTTTGCCGCCGCATATTTTATACGCGCGCTTGAAAGCGCCTCTTGCGCCTCATCGACAAAGGCGGCATTGGGAAAAAGATAGTTTACTCTCCTATTTGGCGCAATGATTTGGAATGAAGAAATGAGGTTCGCAGAATCTTAACAGGGGATAGTCATTGCGAAGCAATACGAAAGGGGGCGTTAAGCCCCCTTGGATGAATGGCGCTCCAAGCGCCTTTTGGCTGTACGGTTTGGATGAAGAACGAGGCTTGGCGTCGTGCGCTCAGGGCGCGTAGCGTAGTAAATCTACGTAAGCGGTTTGCGCGGGAAGGAAAAGCATAGTTTTCTCTCCAATTTGGCGGCAGGGATTTTGGATGCAGAAGCAGGCGTAAGGATGTGAGCGGGCGGGAGTGTACTTAAGTACATGACCGGTCGCGAATCGTCCGCCGCAACGAGCTTCTGCGTCAAAATCACCCGCCAAATTCAGTAGCCCATGCGGTCCATGTAGGGTATGGCCACGCAGAATATCGCCGCGCAAATCAGGAAGAAGGCGGTGATGAAGCGCGCCGGAAGCCTGAAGGTTGTCAGGCCGTATTTGGCGTAAGATAGCTTCATAATCAGCGCCGCAAAGAAGATGTACAGTATGCAGGTTGCGTAGGAATTTATGGCGTCTGTGAAGAAGGCGAGGGCCGTGTACGCGCAGAAGGCGCTGAGTGCGGCGCCCGTGCGTATAGTATTGGGCGGCGTGATGCTCCTGTTGAGGGCGGAGTGGCGTATCCGGCCCATGAGTTTTTTGCGCTCCTTCCCGCTTATGCGCCCTACGGATACGGACATGGGCCACTGTTCAACGTCCATTTTCAGGAATTTGAAGAGGGTCTTAAAAATCAGGTAGAAGACGGGAAGGCAGATTGCCAGCATGCCGAGCCAGCCGAACCTGTAAAAGCCCTCGACGAAGGAGCAGGGGATATCCGGATATTTTTCAACGCCGAGCATGGGGGCGGAAGCCAGGGAGGCGTAGGCGTCTTTCAGCGGGTTAAAAAGCAGGGCGAACTGCGTATCGAAATCGGTTTCGGCGAGGATGTACGAACAGCGCCTGTCCAGCGCGAATATGGCGAGCGTCGTCAGCGCAAAAAATCCGTACCACGCCAGAAGCTTGTAGCGCCTGCGCCTTGAACCGATGTACATGAAGGGCGCGGAAAGGAGCAGCAGGCAGGCGATGGAGATGGCGAAAATATCGCAAGTTCTGGATACGCCCGCCCAGATTGCGCCGAAGATTGCGCAGGCCAGGACCTTCTGCCCCCTCTTGAAGTTCCTCGCCGTTATGACGGCGATTGGGAAGGGGAGCACCGCGCACAGCAGGGCGGAGAGCCCGCCAACATTCCCCAGGAAGCCTCCGCGTATGAAGGGGTTCAAATAATATCCGGCAATGTCGTTGGATATTACCCATGTTTTTGCGGCCGTGAATTTCAGGATGCCCATCATCACGCAGTAGATGCACACAATCCCCAGCACTATCATCAGGAAGGAGAATTCGGCGTTCAGCCGCAGCATGTGGATAAGTATGAAGGCCATGCATATCCCCGCGTAGGCCACGAGGAATATTATGGAGCCGTCGTCCGCGACCCTCTCCGAATAGTACGCCAGCCCAAAGAAGGGGAGAAACAGCAGCACGTGCGGGTTGAACCTGAATGAGGAGGAATCTCTCAGCACGTACCAAAACGAGGCGAAGAGCATGAGCAGCGGTATGAGTACGAAGAGCCTGTCCTTAAGGAAGAACAGCTCTGAAAGGTCCGCAGAGCATATCACGTAAAAAAGAGTGGCGGTGAATATCACGCATGTGGAGCGCTCGGTGAAAAGAGACAGCGTGGTGTCGGCGCGCGAAGTCTTTTTGAAAAATGGCTTCAGCAGTTCCTCAAGAAAAGTCATCATATCAGTGCGACATCCTCAGGTTTGGCGAGCGCAGGCGCTTGACGGTGGGTATTTCAACCTCCCCGCCCTCGTCGGCTATTCTGCGCTCCGTTTCAAGCTGCATGGTTTCGGCGAGCCTTCTGAGGGCCTCAAGCTCCTCCTGGTTCTCCTTGAGCCTCGCTATTTCCGCGTCCTTCTCTATGAGCATCTTTTTGATGCGGTTGATGTCTTCGCCGGCCTTCACGGTCTTGCTGGCCCTGAGTTCCTCGTAGGCCTTGCGCGTTTCCTCGGCGGCCTTCATGAGGATGTCCCTCTGCTTTGCGAGTTCGATGGACGCGTTTTCGGCGGCTATGCGCGCGTCGGCCTCGCGTTCGAGCTGGGCATTGAGGCGGTCCACTATCTCCTTTTTGGTGAGGGCGCTCTCCTTCTGCATCTTTTCAAGCATGCTTGCGGCGGTCTTGGCCTTTTCAAGGTTTTCCTGCGCCTTCTTGCGCGCGTCCAGGGAGCTTTTTTCGGCCTCCGTGGCCTGCCTCATGGCGGCCTTCGCGCGTTCGTCGATGTCGGAAAGCTTCATTGCAGACTCCTGCGTCTTGCGTTCCAGCATTTCGCTTTGAGACTTCTGCTGCCCGTATTTCAGAAAGAAAATCACCGCCGTAAACGCTATCAGGCAGAGGGCTATGAGCAGTGATTTGTGGAGATCGTTCATCGTCAGTGCGCGCGGGAAATCCGCATTGTAAAATAAATCGTCTGGCCGATTAGCTCAAAAAGCGCCCTCCATGACAAGACAAAACGGACGCCGCGCCCGTTCCGAAGTTTTGGCTTGAAGGCGCGCGCCTTTCTTCGGATATAGGTGTGATGATTATAGACCCAGAGCTTAAGAATTCGTTTGAGGAAATAAAAAAGAGGGCCGGACACTTGTGGAGGTTTCTTTGACGTCCCCGGCAAGCAGAAAGAGATAGCCGCGCTCGAGGAACGCATGGCCGCTCCGACGTTCTGGGACAGCCAGGAGACGGCGCAGGGCACCATTTCCGAGTGCACGCGCCTCAAGGGCGTCGTCGCGCCGCAGGCCAAATTTGCAAAGAGGATAGAAGACGCGGAGGCCATGCTGGAACTCCTCGAGGAGGATGACGACGAACAGCTCGCGCAGGAGTTCGAGGGCGAAGTCAAACGCATGATTGCGGGCATAGACTCCCTCGAAATACAGTCCTTCCTCAGCGGCAGGTTCGACTCGTGCAACGCAATCGTCACCGTGCACGCCGGCGCGGGCGGCACCGAAAGCTGCGACTGGGCCGAAATGCTCATGCGCATGTACCTGCGCTGGGCCGAACGCAGAAATTTCCAGGCCGAAATTGAGGACATCATGCACGGCGAAGAGGCCGGCGTCTCAAAGGTCACTCTGCGCCTCATCGGCGCAAACGCCTACGGCTACGCTAAGGCGGAGCGCGGCGTGCACAGGCTCGTGCGCATAAGCCCCTTTGACTCCAACGCTCGCCGCCACACCTCCTTCTGCTCGGTGGACGTCATTGCCGAAATCGAGGACGACATATCCATGGACATCCCCGAGGGCGATCTGCGCATAGACACCTACCGCGCCAGCGGCAAGGGCGGCCAGCACGTAAACAAGACCGACAGCGCCGTGCGCATCACGCACGTGCCCACCAACATCGTGGTGTCATGCCAGAACGAGCGCTCGCAGCTCAAGAACAAGGCCACAGCCATGCGCATCCTCAAGAGCCGCCTCTACGAAAAAATGCAGGACGACAAGCGCGCCGAGATGGACAAATTCTACGGGCAGAAGGGCGAAATATCCTGGGGCAACCAGATACGCAGCTACGTCATGCAGCCCTACCAGATGGTGAAGGACCTCCGCACCGGCGCCGAAACCGGCAATGTCCAGGCCGTCATGGACGGCGACATCGACCTCTTCGTCAACGCCTGGCTGCGCGCGGGATGTCCGACATCCCGCAACAAGAACATCAAGCTCGACGACTAGTTTTGGCGAATGTTTTGGGCGAATATCGGCGTTGCTTCAAAAAGGCCGCACTAGTCATGTACTATCCGTACACTTCTATCGCAGCCTTTTCTCGCGCCTTGCTCCTCATGCCAAATCATTGCGCCAAAAATTTCTAACTCAGGAAGGTATAGCGGAATTGTGATAGTAATCGCGTAGTCGATAATATTAAAAATAACAATGCCGCCCCATTGCCGCAGGCGTTGAGTTTTACAGGCTCTTGTGCTTTTTACGGTATTGTTCGGGTGTGATGCCGCGCATGCGCTTGAATGTGCGCGTCAGGTGGCTGTGGTCGTAAAAACCGACTGTCTGCGCGATGTCTGTGAGGGTGTTGTCCGTCGTTTCGAGAAGCTCCCGCGCCGCGTTTACGCGCAGCCGCAGAATGTACTCTTTGGGCGAGACGCCGAAGAATTTAACAAAGCTGCGGCCAAGCTGGCGTTCCGAAACTCCCGTCATCCGCGTGATTTCCTTCACCGCTATCTGTTCGGCGAAATGCTCGTGGATATAGTCCATGGCGTGCGTGAAGCGTCGGTAAAAGCCGGTGATGTGGCTGTGAGTGTCAAGGAAGCGGTAGAAGCCCGCAAAGCCGATGAGTTTCCCTTTTTTGTCGCGCACGGGCACTTTTGAGTAGATGATTGCCCTGTCAGAATCTTCCGGCCCTATCTCTATGGTGTTGAAAATGGGCTTCGCCGTGGCGGACATTATTTCGTCGCTCTTCTTATATTGTTCAGCGCGGCCCTTTTCAAACAGGTGGTAGTCTGTGCGCCCTATGAGCGCCTCTTCATCCGCCACCTTGCAGTCTTCGCAGTAGCGGCGGTTGTACATCACGCCCCGCCCGTGCTTGTCCTTCATGAAGAAGGCGACGTCGGGCATGGAGTCCAAGAGCGGCCTTAACGACTCCATCGCATCCATACTCTCAAAAAATTCTCGCTGAAATGCGCGTTTATCCATGTCCGAATCGTACACAAATATGGCGGAAAATTACAAGAGATTTTTGAAATAAATCTGCTATCATGGTTGGATGAAAAACGGAAGGAATATTGCTTTGGACGCCCTCAACCATATTGAAGGGGATGTTCCCGTTGATTTTGGCGCAACGCACATAAGCGGCATACACTGCTCCATAGTGGAAAAGCTGCGCGAATTTTACGGGCTTGAGCGGCGTCCCGTTAAGGTCATAGAGCCCTACCAGATGCTTGGCGAAATTGACGACGAACTGCGGGAGCTTCTCGGCATATCAACAAAGCCCGTGCCCGGGCGCTTCACGATGTTCGGCAACGAGAACAAGGATTGGAAAGAGTGGAAAACACCCTGGGGGCAGACGGTGATGATGGCGGGCTCCTTCGCCTGCAAAGAGATGCCCGACGGCGTTTACGTTTTTCCCGCGGGCAACGCTTCCGCCGAACCTTCCGCGATGATGCCGAAGAGCGGGTATTTTTTTGACGCGCTCCACCGCAATTCCCCTTACGACGAGGACAAGCTCATCCTTGCGGACAACCTTGAGGAGTTCACAGTGCTCTCGGACGACGACGTGGCCTTCTGGAAAGAAAGCGCGCAGGAGGCCGCCGCAGGCGGAAAGTATCTGACTGCTGCGGGCCTTCCGGGAACCGCTCTGGGGGATATCGCGCTCGTTCCCGCCGTCTTCATGGAGAAACCCAAGGGCGTGCGCGGCGTGGAAGACTGGTACATGCTCCTCGCTTCAGACGAAAAATTCGTGGACGACCTATTTGCTGCGCAGTGCGAAATCTCATTAGTCAACCTGCGGAAATTAAAGGACGCTATGGGCGGAAACCTCGACGTCGCCGTCATGTGCGGTACGGACTTCGGCACGCAGACGAGCACCTTCTGTTCAAACGAAAAATTCCGCCGCCTCTGGCTGCCGCACTACAAAAAGCTGAATGACTGGGTGCACGCCAACACCCCATGGAAAACATTCAAGCATTCCTGCGGCGCGGTTGAGGGCCTCATGCAAAGCTTTATAGACGCGGGGTTCGACATCATCAACCCCGTGCAGTGCTCCGCAAGCGGTATGGACCCAAAACTGCTCAAGGAAAAGTACGGGGATAAAATCACCTTCTGGGGCGCCGGCATAGATACGCAGAACATGCTGCCATTCGGCACTCCGCAGCAGGTGCGCGCGCAGTCGCTGGAACGGCTTGAGGCGTTTTCAAAGGGCGGAGGCTTCATGTTTAACGCAATACACAACGTGCAGGCGCTCACGCCTATTGAAAATTTTGTGGCAATGACTGAGGCCGTGAAGGAATTCAATTCATGAATTCCGGAAAAGAAAACTTAAGCTACGTGGTTTTCATAACCGCCGTGGCGGCGCTGGGGGGCTTTCTTTTCGGCTACGACTTCGGCGTGATAAACGGCACTGTCAGGGCGCTTGAAAAGACCTTTGAATCGGACGCGGTGGGAACGGGCTTCAATGTGGCGAGCATAGTTCTGGGTTGCATCCCGGGCGCGCTTTTTGCGGGATATTTTGCCGACAGGTTCGGGCGCAGGAGCGTCATGCGCATGATGTGCTTTTTTTTCATACTCAGCGCCTGGGGTTCGGGCATTGCGGAAAGCTCGCTTGAATTTGTTATTTACAGGCTCATCGGCGGGATAGGCGTTGGCGCCGCAAGCGCGATATGCCCCGCGTACATCTGCGAAATAGCCCCCGTGCGAATGCGCGGAAGGCTGGCGAGCGCGCAGCAGATGGCGATAGTCCTCGGCATATTTTTTTCCTTCCTTATGAACTGGCTCATAGCAAGGTGGGCGGGCGGGCCCTCGGCAAAATCCCTCTTCGGCTTTGACGCGTGGCAGTGGATGTTCTGGATGGAAATTATCCCCGCCGTGCTCTTCCTAATAGGCCTCATGTTCATACCGGAATCTCCGCGCTACCTTGTCGCCGCGCGCAGGGACAAGGAGGCGTACGAAGTCTCCAAAAAAATCAACCCCGAAAATTTCCGCAGCGAAGTTATGAACATCAAGGCGAGCCTCGGCGGGCAGAAGGCGGACTGGAGGCTCATATTCAAAAAGGGTACATTCAGGCTCCACTTCATAGTCGTGGTGGGCGTGGTTCTTGCGCTCTCGCAGCAGCTGACGGGCATGAACATAATCATGAACTACGGCGAAGTGCTCTGGGGCGCCATAGGTTTTGACAGCGACAGCGCGCTGCTGCAAAACGTAATCACGGGCATTGTCAACGTGGCGGCCACAATTGTGGCCATAGCCTTAATAGACAAAATAGGCAGAAAAATCCTGCTGCTCTGCGGGAGCTTTGTGATGGCGCTGAGCCTTGCCTCAATCAGCTTCATATTCTCAAAGGGAGAACTCGCAAACGATGTTTTGCTTCTGCCCGATGGCTGGGACATGGCGGCCTTCATAGTCGCCATGGTCTTCGTCGCCGCCTTCGCCTGCACGTGGGGGCCGGCGCTCTGGGTGCTCTTGGGCGAGATGTTCCCCAATTCAATGCGCGCGGGCGCCGTGGCGCTCTGTTCCTCCGCCGTGTGGGTGGGGAATTTTATGGTGGTGATGACATTCCCGTCGCTGCTCAAGGGCGCGGGGCTCTGCGCCACTTACGCCGTCTACGCGGTGTTCCCCGCGCTCTCATTCGTGTTCGTGAAAATTTTCGTCAAAGAAACAAAAGGCCTCTCTCTCGAAGACATGAAGGGAGACTGAATTTAAAACTAAACGCTTCAAAGGAAAACCATGCTGAAAAAAATATCCATATACATTGCGCTTTTTGCCGCAGCCTTCAACCTTGCCGCGCAGGACGCCGCTTCAAAAAGAAGAACTATCAGCCTGGACGGCCAATGGGAGATAGCCGAAGGGAGCTTCGCTATTGTCCCTGAAAAATTCCCGTCAAAAATTCCAGTGCCCGGGTATGCGGATATGGCGGTTCCCGCCTTCGGCAACGTCGGCGTCAGAATCCCGCTTAGGGACAGGACCCTCATCCGAAAAATCTGCGACCCCCTGCGCGAGGCATTCTGGTACAGGCGCACGGTCAGCGTGGAAGGCGCGATTCCCGACGTCGCGCAGATAAAGATTTACAAGGCCTGCTACACTTCCACGCTCTACGTGAACGGGGTGAAAGTCGGCAAGCACTACGCGTCCTTCACGCCGAAAACTTTCGACGTCAAAAAATTCCTTAAGGAGGGCGAGAACGAAATCATGATATGCGTTGGCGCGGGGCTTTCCGCCGTTCCCGCGCAGTACGCCACGGGCATAGACTTTGAAAAGACGCTTTACCTGCCCGGCATCTACGACTCCGTGGAACTGACGCTCTCGGGCGGAAATTTTGTCGAGGAGGCGCAGATAGTTCCCGACTTGGAGCGCGGCGGAATCAGGGTCGTCGGGCAGATTGCCAATTTTGACGGCCGTTACGCGATTTCCAGCACCAAAGAATATCAGCCTAAAGAGGGCACGGCGCTCAAGCAGGACGGCTCGGGCACGAAGGTGGGCATGAAGTTCATAGTGCGCGAACGCGTGAGCGGGAAAACCGTCGCGGAATCTGAAATTGAATCACCCGCAGTCTGCTGGTTCGGCAGGGAAACTTTTGACGCGTTTGTGAAAATCCCGGGCTTCAAAGCATGGTCTCCGGAGACTCCCTTTCTGTACACTCTGGAAATTGAAACGCCGAGCGACAAATGGACATCGCGCTTCGGCATGCGCACCTTCAAAGGCAATTCAAAGACGGGAGTATTCGAACTCAACGGCAGGCCGTACTACATGCGCGGGACGAACATAACCTACCTGCGCTTCACGGAAGACCCGCTCAGAAAAAACCTGCCATGGAATGAGGAGTGGGTGCGCGACCTCCACAAAAGCTTCAAGCTGGCGCATTGGAACAGCATACGCTACTGCATAGGCTTCCCGCCCGAAAAGTGGTATGAAATCGCAGACGAGGAGGGCTTCCTCATCCAGGACGAATTTCCAATCTGGACCGGACCGCGCACTGCGCAGTGCGACATCACCTCCGACGTGCTTTCCCTCGAATACATGCAGTGGATGAAGCAGCGGATAAACTACCCCTGCGTCGTCATTTGGGACGCGCAGAACGAGAGCATTGACATCCCCGCCGTCAACGAGGCCTCTTCAATCGTGAGGGATTACGACCTTTCAAGGCGCCCGTGGGATTTCGGCTGGGGCATACAGATGCGCGCCGGAGACTCCTCCGAACGCCACCCCTACAGGACGTCGCGCCTGACGAAGCCCAAGAGCAAGTACAAGTTCCCGCAGGAGCTGGAGAAAGACAGCACCTATCCGCTGGCGGCGCACTACCGCGGCGGCATAGGCACGTCGGACTTCAAGCCCATTATCGTCAACGAATACTGCTGGCTCTGGCTCAACCGCGACGGCACGCCGACGACTCTCACTACGAACGTCTACAAAACCCTTTGCGGGGAGGATGCTTCAAAGGAGACCATCCGCCTGACGGGCTCCCGCTACGTCGCGCTGCTGACGGAGTTCTGGCGCACGGGGCGCGACTGCGCTGCGGTTCTGCACTTCTGCGGCCTCGGCTACTCGCGGCCGGACGGGCAGACCTCGGACAACTTCATAGACGTTGAAAAGCTCGAATACCAGCCCGTATTCAAGGAGTACGTGTTCGACTCCTTCACGCCGGTCGGCGTCTGCATAAAGTATTTTGAAACCGACGTGGAAGCGGGCGCGAAGATAAAAATTCCCGTCATATATATAAACGACGAATATGAAAATTTTGACGGTTCCGCGAAGCTTGAAATTTTCGACGCGGACGGAAAAAAACTTTTCGAGGCTTCCATGCCCGTAAAACTCAAGGCGCTGGGCAAAGTTGAAGCCTCGTTCGACGTCAGCCTGCCGAAGAATGCGGGGAAATACGACATGCATGTGCGCCTTTACAAGGGCGCGGAACGCCAGAAATATTACACCCGCAGCGTTCGCTGGCTCAATGTGAAGGCTTCTTCAAATTAAGTAATAACATTTTGGAAAACGCTTTTGCCGAAGAACTCCGCCTGTCTCAAAGCGGAGTTCTTTTATTCAAAATTATTGATCCAAAATGAATTTTGCGGATAGTATTGGTTTGCTTCAAATTTCTTCCAATATAATTTGAAAATACTCTGAAATAAAATTCAATTTGATAGGACATGAAAAGAAAAACATTCGCGGCATTTCTCCCTTTAATCTGCCTCTGCGCTTCCGCGCTTTGCCATGCGGAAGAGACGCCCTGCGGAGGAGAGGCCAATCTGCGCGATTTCATATTCTCAAAGCTGGATTCCGGCGTGAGGGATTTCAAAATCCCCGCAGGGCAATACAGGCTGGGCATGCAGAACAAGTCCGCCATACTCGCGTTTGAGAATCTCGAGAACGTGAAGATAGACGCAAGCGGCGTGGAGCTCATCTGCACGGACACGATACGCGCCATAAAAATAGTCAAATGCAAAAACTTCGCGCTGAAAGGCCTGACTATCGACTACGATCCGCTCACGTACACGCAGGGGAAAATCGTCGCGATTTCGGACGACAAATCCGAGCATGAAATAGAAATATTCGACGGATATCCCGACGCCGATTCCATAACCAAAGAGAAGTACGAAATCTTCACGCCCGACACCCGCATACTGCGCACTACGACATACCACAGCTACGAAGTGGAGGTGCTTTCCCCAAAGCGCTTCAAGGTTAAAAAGGGCGAGTGGCTGAAAAGCTATCCGCAGCAGAACGAGGAGTTGGGCGACATCGCCGTCATCAACACTTCCAACGTGAAAAACGGCGCGCCGCACTGCATCACGATGGAGAACTGCGAGAACGTGCTGATGGATTCCGTCACGCTTTACGCCTCAAACTGCTTCGGATTTTTTGAGAGCTTCTGCAAGAGCGGCGTCTATAAAAACTGCGTCATAACGCGCAGACCCGCGGAAACGGACATAGCCAAGCGCGCAAGCGCGCGCGTGCGCAGCCTGCCCGCAGACGCCTACCACTGCCGCTTCACCAACAGGGGCCCCACTTACGACGGATGTTTCGCAGCGTACATGGGCGACGACGCCGTGGCAATCAGCGGAGGCTACCATCTCATAACCGAAACCAAGGGAAAGAAGCTGCGCGTCCTCGCCCGCCACAGCAATTCCATGGACATTGAACCCGGAATGAAGGTTGAGATAGCGTACTTTGACGGCAGCACCGTGGAACGCGCAAAGGCCGTCAAGATTGAAAAGGCCAAGGAAAGCGAGGCCACGGCCGAGGAAAAGGAATGGATAGCCTCAACCAAGCGCTGGCCGCTTTTCCAGAAGGAGACGACGCTCAAGCAGGCCTTTGATGTGGAGCTCGACAAGGCTTTGGACATTCCGCGCGGCAGCATGATAATAGCCTCCGACATGACTGGCGAGGGCTACAAGGTCATCAACTGCCGCTTCGGTTTTGCGCGCGCGCGCGGCATCATCGTCAAGGCGCCGAACGGAATCATAAAAAACAACACGCTCGAAGGCTTCTGGCTGGACAGCATAGCCATGTACCCCGAGTGGTTCTGGTTCGGCGGCGGCCACGTTGAAAACGTAATTGTGGAGGGCAACAAAATCACCGCGGGCGTCAACCCGGCAATCTCGATATTTTCCGATGACGCAACTTCAAAAAGCGTCATGCCCGCAGGCGCACACAGGAACGTGACAATACGCAACAACCAGATTAACTACCACTACGCGCCCGCCGTGCTTCTCACCTCCATAGACGGCCTCATATTCAAGAACAATAAAATCACATACACGGACGACGCAATCTATGAAGACAGGCCTTCCAACCAGGTGCGCAAGAAATCTTCGGACGAGGTTGCGATCTTGGAATGCAACGAAAACTGAGAACGTTCAAATTTGTTGACAGGCGCGCGCGCGGGCCTAGCATCTGCGGATATGTTTACCGTTACATCATATCCGCTCGCCGTCGCCATGTGCGTCATCACCATGATTTGCTGGGGTTCCTGGGGGAACACGCAGAAGCTCGCCAGCAAGGAGTGGCGCTTCCAGCTTTTTTATTGGGACTACTGCATAGGCATAATCCTATTCACTCTCGCGCTGGGCTTCACGCTCGGCTCCATGGGCGACACCGGCCGGGGCTTCGTTGAAGACCTCGGGCAGGTTGACTTAAAATGGCTCGGCTCCGCCTTTGTCGGCGGCGTGGTTTTCAACCTTTCAAACATACTGCTCGTTATTGCGATAGACATCGCGGGGCTTGCGGTGGCCTTCCCCATAGGCATAGGGCTTGCGATGGTGCTCGGCGTCATAACCACGTATCTTGGCGACGGAGAAGGCAACGTGCCCATGCTCTCTGCGGGTGTCCTGCTGGTTGTGGTGGCGATAATTCTTGACGCGCTCGCCTACAAAAAGCTGGGCGGCGTGAAGAAGGGAGCGTCCATCAAGAAGGGCATAATAATCTCCGTTCTTGCGGGCGGTCTCATGGGCTTCTTCTACACCTTCGTTGCTTCTTCAATGGCAAAGACTGGCGCGGACGGAGTCCTTGAAGCCGGCAAAATGACGGCGTATTCGGCCACCTTCGTTTTCGCCATAGGCATACTGCTTTCCAGCTTCATTTTCAACGTGGCCATAATGCTGAAACCAATCACCGGAGACCCCGTCCCGCTTATGGACTATTTTAAAAAGGGAAATGCCAAGCTGCACCTCATAGGCATGCTCGGCGGCGCGATATGGTGCTGCGGAACGAGCCTGAGCTTCATATCCAACGAGGCCGCGGGCGCGGCCCTCGCGTACGGCCTCGGGCAGGGGGCGACGATGATTTCCGCCTTCTGGGGCGTTTTTATCTGGAAGGAGTTCAAGGGCGCGCCCAAGGGCACCAACACCCTGCTTGCGCTGATGTTCCTCTTCTTCTTTGCGGGGCTGGGCATACTTGTGGCTTCAAAACTCTAAGGGATTGCTCATGAAAAAAATCGCAAAAGAAATCCTCGTCGTGGGGAGCATGAACATAGACATGGTCGTCAAAACCGCGCGTATCCCAAAGCCCGGTGAGACGCTACTTGGCGGCGTATTCAACCAGTTTTACGGCGGCAAGGGCGCCAACCAGGCCAACGCCGCAAAGCGGCTCTTTGCGGGTACGCGCATCTGCGCGGGCGTGGGGGAGGACTCCCTCGGCGAAGAGTACCTCAAACATTTCAAGGCGCAGAAGATAGACACGTCTTTGGTGAAGAAATTCAAGGGCTCGCACACGGGCGTGGCGGTAATAATGGTCGGCAAAAGCGGGGAGAATTCCATATCGGTTGCTCCGGGCGCCAACATGCTTCTCTCGCCCGCCGACATGCGCAAGATTGACTTCTCAAAATTTTTCTTCGCGGTATTCCAGCTGGAAAATTCTTTTGAGACGGTCGCGGAGGGGCTGAAACTGGCAAAGAAGGCGGGCTGCCAAACCATGCTCACGCCGGCTCCCGCGCAGATACTGCCGGCGGACATGCTTCCGAACATAGACTTCATTTTGCCCAACGAGCACGAGATACTGCTTTTGCAGAAGGGCTTCAAGTGCCCCAAAAAGGCCGCTGCGGCCCTGCTTAAAAAGGGCGTTGGCAACGTGGTTATAACACTCGGCTCAAAGGGCTCCATGCTTGTGAATTCCTCGGGCGAGACGTTCTTTCCCGCGTACAAGGTCAAGGCGGTTGACACCGTGGGCGCGGGAGACTGCTTTGCGGGCTCCCTCGCGGCGGGCCTCACCCTGTATGGGGATTTGAGGAAAGCCATGAAGCTTGCCTCTGCCGCTTCGGCAATCGCCGTCACGAAGATGGGCGCGCAAAGCGGAGGAACGCTCAAAGAAGTTCTAGCTTTGGCGAAGATATAAGGGCAAGCGCTTTTGTAAATTAAAAATCTCGGACCGTTCAAAGTCCGAGGTTTTTTGCTGTGCGCATAAACCGTTCCCGCAAGCCAAAACAGAAGTGGGGATTTTGGCACTAGAAGGCATCTCTGAACCGAGGGATTAGACCGAAGGGATAATCCGGAGGGCAGTTTTGGGTTAGCGGGGCTCGAGCGTCAGGTTTGCATTTGCGAAGGAATTGCGCAGGAATAGGACTGGACGTCCATTCCAAGCAATGTATGAGCAATTCAAAGCTAGAGCCGAGAGGTTGTGCGCGGCGAATTTAATCCTTAAATTATTTCCAAAGCCCGCCGCGCAAACCGTTCCCGCAAGCCAAAACTTTAGAGATGACTTTTAGTGGTTTTTGGTGATATTGTAGTACTTCGCGCCGAACTCCTCGCAGGCCTTGCGCAGCTCCTCGTCGTTGTCTGAGATGAGAAGGAGCTTGTCGTGAACCTCGAGCTTCGTGTTTCCGCGCGGAACAAAGTATTTGTCATGCCGCTTGACCATTACTACGAGAGTATTGTCGGGCAGCACGATGTTGTAAAGCATGTCGCCGTTCACCAAAACGCTGTCGCTGACTATCACTTCGGTCATGGCCGATTTTATCTCTTCCGACATCTCAAAGCCGAAATCGTCCCTGTGCTCCTCCTCGTCGGAAATGAGGCCCAGCTTCCCCGCCACGAAGGGAATCGTCGTCCCCTGTACGAGCAGCGAGAGGATGGTGATGAAGAAGACTATGTCAAAAATCAGGTCCGCATTGTTGACTTTTGCAATCAGCGGGTACGTCGCAAAAATGATGGGGACCGCGCCGCGCAGGCCCACCCAGGATATGAACCAGCGCGCGGGCACAGTCACCCTCTTGAAAGGGATGAGGCAGAGAAAGACGCTCGCGGGGCGCCCCACGAGTATCATGAACACGCCTATCACCAGGCCCAACGGGGCTATCACAAGCAGGTTCTTCGGCGTCACCAGGAGGCCGAGGGTGAGGAAGACCATTATCTGCCAGAGCCAGGTGAAGCCGTCGAAGAAATTGGCAATGCTCTTTTTGTGCACCATCTTCCCGTTGCCTATGACCAGGCCCGCAAGGTAGACCGCAAGGTATCCGTTGCCGTGGAGCTTTGTGGTCACCGCGTAGATGAAAAAGACCCACGTCATCAGGAAAACCGAGTATATGGACTGGTTGTCCAGGTTTATCCTGTTCATTGCGAAGGCCGCGAATTTGCCCAGCGCGTAGCCGAGCAGCGCTCCCACCGTCATCTGTATTACGAAGGTAGAGGCGAAGTAGCCAACGCCGAGGTCGCCGGACTTTATGTAGTCTATAAGCACTATGGTCAGCAGGTAGGCCATGGGGTCGTTGCTTCCGCTTTCAAGCTCCAGGGTGGGGCGCATGTTCTGCGAGAGCTTTAGGCCCTTTGAGCGAAGAAGGTTGAATACCGACGCGGAGTCCGTCGAAGACATGACCGCCGCCAGCAGCATGGATTCCGCCCAGGTGAGGTTGACGGTGTCGCTCAAAAAATACGCGGCGTAGTATATGAATACGCCCGTGATGAGCATGGTAAGCACGACGCCCAGCGTCGCCAGAACCGCACCCTCCTTCCAGATGGGCTTAATCTCCCTGTACTTCGTGTCCATTCCGCCCGAGAACAGGATAATGCAGAGCGCGAGCATGGCGATGAACTGCGCGCTTAAGGGGTCGTTAAAGTGTATGCCCAGGCCGTCAACGCCGAAGGCCATCCCCACGAAGAGGAAGAGCAGAAGGCTTGGCACGCCCAGCCTGCCGCCGAGTTTGCTGGCCAGCACGCTGACGAACATCAGTAGCGCGCCTATCAAAAGCAGGTCTTCGGGAAGCAGAGTCATTCTTTAACGGGTTTCGAAAGAAACTACCCGAGCGCCGCGCGCGGTCAAGAAACTTATATGATATTTTTTAATGTTCTCTCTCAATCTCTATAAATAAAGGCTTCCGGAATGATTCCCGAAAGCCCCTTGGCAATTCCGCTGTATGTCCGGCTAGAAACGCAGCGCGTACGCGTTCTGCAGGATGTAGTCCTTGAATTCCCTTTCCGTCATCCAAATGCGGTCGGGCGCAACGCCCCAAACCATGAGCTCCTTTGTGGTGGCATTGTAGCCCATGACCAGCGCGGGCTTGCACGTCTTGGAATTTTTGCTGCCGTTTTTGACCTCCTTTTTTCTGAGAAGCACCGCCCATTCCCTGATGTCCGCGCATGCGTCCCTCTCCTTGGTTCTGGAGGTCATCGAACTGCCGTATTCGTTGGAATTGAAAAGCCAGCAGTAGACGGGAAGCCCTTCGTCTATGCGCTGCGCGATGTTGCTTAAAGACGGTGAGAGCTTCTGGAAATTCATGTTCTTTGTGCCCATGTATTTTATGGCGCCTTCCATGTAGTCCACTATCAGGTTGGAGGCGCCCCCTTTGGTTGACCTGTCTATAAACTGCACGAGCTTTTGGATGTCTATGGACGAATTCGCATAATAGAGATAGGCGAGCAGGGTATGGTCAACATTCATGCCTTTCACCTCTTTGATGTCCGCCCTTGGCAGGGGTTTGATTATGACGTCCCCGTTGTCCTTCTTTTCAATGTTGGCGGCGACGCGCGCCTTGGCCTCGCCCTTTGTTTCCGCAGGGGTTCCGTCATCCTGCGCCGAAGCGCAGAGCGCGACACCCATGACGGCCGCCGCGCAGAATAAAGTTTTGAATTTTAAAATCATAATAAGCCTCCGTTCTGCACGACAAGGTAGAGGGTTTTTGCCGCAATGTCAATAGCGCAACTGCGGCGAGCTGACGCCTCAAAAGTTTTGGGAAGCCCGAATACCCCCTAGAAGCGCAGGGCGCAGAGGTCGTCATAAATGCATTTCTTGAATTCCCCTTCCGTAATCCAGATGCGCGAGTCCGCCGCGCCCTGTATCAGGTATTCGCGCGTTGTCTGGTTGTAGCCCACTATCATCACCTTGGTCACCCTGTTTGGACCCTTTGCAAAATTTTTAATTTCCGATTTTTTCAGGTTCTTGGACCATTCCTTGATGTCCGCGCAGGCGTCGCGCTCCTTCGTTCTTTGGGAGATTTCCCCCCTGTACTCCGAATGCGCCTTCAGCCAGCAGAAAAGGGGTATGCCGTCGTCAATTCGCTGGGCGATGTTGTTGACCGATACGGCGACCTTCTGGAAGTTCATGTTTTTTGTGGCCATGTATTTCACCACGCCGTCAAAGATTTCGTTGGAATAGAGGACGCGCTGCTCCCCCTTTTTGAGCTTTGCGGCCCTGTCTATAGACTGCATGAGCTTTTCCGGATCCACCGTCTTGTCCACATACGAAAGGTAGTTTATCAGAAGCGGATCCACCCTCGAGGCGTCAATGTCTCCTACCTTCACGCCGGGTATGGCCTTTATGAAGACGTCGCCGTTCTCCTTCTTCTCCATGTTGGCGAGCAGGCGCGCCTTTATGTCCGCCTTGCTTTCCGCGCCCTCGTCCTGCGCCGAGGCGCAAAGCGCGGCACCCATGAGGGCCGCCGCGCAGAATAAAGTTTTGAATTTTGAAATCATAACATACCTCCGGATAACGCGGAAGCTACGGCATTTCCGCGGTCTTGTCAAGAGCGCAGCTTTTGCGCCCGCCCAACGCCGCATAAAGCGGCAAATTAAACCGCATGCGCTCTAGACCAAGTACGGTTTGACTGCGGCCATTTGGCAAACGCCTTTGAGTTCTGGCTGTGGTACTTTTATTTTACGACTGCGTACGTAGGCGCTTAGGAGCGCCATCCATCGAAGGGCAAAGCCCTTACGGCAACCGCTTCGCGGTGAGCCTATCCCTTGGATTAATAATACGCTCCCGCCCGTAAAATAAAAGTTTCCGCGCCATATCCTCAAATCCATTGTGCCAAATGAAGTTTTCTTGCTGCTTTTAAATTTCATTACTTTTGTCCTCATTTAAACCGTACTTGTTCTAATACCTGATTGCGAACGGGTCGTTCCACGAGCAATCCCTGAATTCCTTTTCCGTCATCCAGACGGGCCGTTTCGACGCGCCGAAAACGAGCAGCTCCTTTGTGTCGGCGTTGTAGCCCATAATCAGTACATCCCTCGCCTTGCCCGGCAGCCTCTTGAACCTTTTGATTTCCTTATGCCTCAGGTTTTTTGCCCATTCGTCCATATCCCGCGTCTCCAAACGTTCCCGCGTGCGTTCCGTGAGAGCCCCCTCGTATTCGGCGCACTCGTAGAACCAGCAGTAGAGCGGAACGCCGTCGTCTATCTTCTGCGTGATGCCGCCGAAAGATGCGGGGACTTTCTGAAAGCCCAGGCCCCTTGTTGCCGCGTATTTTGATATCCCGCTTATTATGTCCTTTGGCGTTGCGTATGACGTCCCGTCCGCGCGCCTTCCCGTTTGGGAAATGTTCTGCGCAAGCTTTTCCGCGTCCGCCGCCGGGTCTATATAAAGCAGATAGGCCGACAGATAGTTGTCGAGCCTTTCTGCGCTGGCAGCTATTTCCTGCATGCTGGGAATGGCCGCTATTGCAACGTCATTCCGCGCGCTTTTGAAAACCCTTGCCGTAAGCCGCGCGTTGTTTCTTTCCCTGTCCATCCTTTCCGAATTGTCAGCCTGGGCCGGCAATTCGTGGCACGAGAAAAAGCAGAATGCCAACGCAACGCGCATCCATACCGTAATTTTTGCACTCATGTTAACTCCCCCTTATGGTGGGAAGGCTAGGGCGGTTTTGGGAAAAAGTCAAGTTGCTTCGCTTGGGGACACCCTTACTTACTGGGGTTCAGCGCCTATTTCAGATTTTTTTATTTCGGGCGATGCAAAGAAATTGTCCGTCGCCTCTTTGAGAGAGTTCGCCTCCCCGCTTTTTTTCGCCTTTTTTGACGGCGCCAGAAGCACGGTGAAAAACCTTTTTGCGGGCAGGCTTTCCATTTCCTCGCGCGTTATCCAGAAGGCTTTTTCGGCGTCCGCGCCGCGCAGCATGAATTCTCCAGTGAACTTGTTGAAGCCGGAGATGATGAGCCAGACTCCGCTGCCATTCCCCGAGACGGAGATTTTGTTTTTTTCAAGCATCCCCCTCCACGCGCCCGCGTTTGCGGCGGATTTTCTTTTTTCGGCGCGTTCGGTGAATTTTTCAATGTCGGCAGGAGAGAGGAGGGCGTGCGCGGCCAGGGGCATGCCGCAGCTCAGGTAATAGCGCGCGGCGTCGGGAGCGAATGCGGTTTCGCCGAATTCAAGGCCTCTGCGTGCGCAGTATTCCGCGAAGGCCGCGCAGACGGAATCAGGCGGCTTTGCATTTCCCCCGTTCCCGATGATTTTCAAAAATTCCGCGCGGTCAAAATTTGGAAAGACGTATTGCGCGTAAATTGCGAAGGCGGATTTTTCCCCGGAGGCGGGGAGGATGATTTTTACGTCTCCGAATTTTGAGGACGTGAGGTTTTCCGAAATGCGGCCCTTGAGTTCCGCAAGCGTTTCATCCTTGGCAAAACAGGAGGGAATCAGAATAAGGAAAGCCGCGAGCGCGGCCAAAGTTTTCGCAAGCGTCATGTCCTTTAAAGGTCTATCGAATAGAGAAGCCCCTCAAGAACCTGCTTGAGTTCCTTTTCGGTAATCCATAATTCGTCGGGAAATTTCGGCAGCCCCTGCAGGCGGATTTCCTGCGTGACGGGGTTGTAGCCGGTGATTATGGCGCGGTCCGCCGCGTTGGCCTCGCCAAGCATCTTCTTATCGACAAACTCCTCCAAATCTTTTGCCCAGGCTTTGACGCTTTCGGCGGAGCTTCTGCGCTTGGCGCGCGTCGCAAAGGTCGTCTCATAAGCCTTGCTTCGTGCAATCCAGCAGTAGAGCGGAACGCCGTCGTCCAGGCGTTTTTTGACTGCGGCGAAGGAGAAGGTGACGCGCTGGAATTTAAGGTTCTTTGACGCAAAATATTTTGAAACGGCTTCCACCACATCCTCCCTTAGGAAGTTTTTATCCCCCTTTTTCTTGGCCACCACGTCTCCTACGCATTTGCTCAGTTCCGAATAGTGAACGTCGGGAGTGATGTAATATATGTAGGAATAGAGGAGGATTTCCATCCCCTTGAGGCCGGAGAGGCTTGCAGACTGCTTGGGCAGGGTCTTGATGCAGACGTCTCCCAGCGCGTTTTTTTCCAGATTGCCCTTGAGGCGGCTTTCCATCTCCCCGCGCGATTCCGCCTTTTCCTGCGCGTATGAAAGGGGCTGCGCAAAAATAAGCGCAGCGGCAAAACATACGTTAAATATCCTAAGCATGTCCGATATGTTAAGCGGAAAGCCCTTTGGGGGCAACAAAAAACGCGCGCATAGTTCTGCGCGCGCTTTTGAAATGCCATACGGCCGCCTCATCAAAGCGGTTCGACGACGCTTATAGACAAATCCTTGAGCTGCCTTGCCGTGACGGCGCTGGGAGACTGCGCCATGAGGTCCTGCCCGCGCTGCGTTTTGGGGAAGGCGATGATGTCGCGTATGCTGGTGCGGTTTGCGAGGATGGTCACAAGCCTGTCAAGGCCCAGCGCTATGCCTCCGTGCGGGGGCGCGCCGTACTTGAAGGCTTTCAG
>JAVBSZ010000100.1:0-3251 GCA_031556415.1 Opitutales bacterium
CGAAAAACTTTTCGAAGCCTGGCGCGGCAAGGAAGACAGGACGGGATACTAAAGTTTAATTCCTCCATGAAATATCCCATCATATTTTATTGCGGGAACGTCATTCCCATATATTTATTTATCAAAGGCGCTAAGCCTGCAGGAGGGCTGCCGTCGGATACCGCAGTCACTTATTTGTCTCCAAAAGGAATCAAAGGGATAAATTCCGGCAAATACAAGTGGCATGCTTTTGATTCGGATGGAGCGGAATACAAAGTCTCCCGTGTGATAAAACGAAGGCTGCGCCTCAGTCTTTTGGACCTCTTATCCTTTCATCCCACTTATTACGTTGATTTTGAATTCAAGGAAGTCGGCCGTTATGACCTTCCGGACTTTAAGGACAGGGTTCTTAAAATTATGAAAAAGGGGGCGCGCGATTGGAAAAAGGACGGGCATGACAGCCAGACGGACGGGTTCACCATAGGGAAAATCGTCAAGGCGGAGAGCATTCAGGAAATCATCAATACTATTATGTATTGATTTTTATTTCCGCGTACGCAGAGCTTGAGTTTAGCGTTATAGTTTCTTTATGGATTCCCCCAGGATTTCTGCGGCCCTCTGCAAGTCCTGCGCGTCGTGGGCGAGGCTGATGAAGCAGCTTTCGTAGGCGCTGGGCGCAAGGTAGAGGCCGCGCTTGAGGCTGTGGGCGAAAATCTTTTTGTATATCACCGCGTCGCTTTGCATGGCGTCCTTGAAATTGTCCACGCGTTTTTCCGAAAAATACATGCAGAAGAGCCCGCAAACGGAGGGAAGCTGCAGCGGCAGGCCCTTTTCCTTCGCGGCCTGCGCGAGCGCGCCCACCATGAAGTCCGTCTTCTTCTGCAGCTCAAAATACGGCGGGTTCTTTTGTATCATGCCCAGCGCCGCAAGCCCAGCCGCCATCGCAAGCGGATTGCCGCTCAACGTGCCCGCCTGGTATACGGGGCCTAGCGGAGAGAGACGCTCCATGATTTCCTTTTTGCCCGCAAAGGCGCCCACGGGCAGCCCGCCGCCTATGATTTTGCCGAGGGCGCAGAGGTCGGGCATGATTCCGTCCTTCGCCTGCACGCCGCCGCTTGCCACGCGGAAGCCCGTTATGACTTCGTCAAAAATCAGGAGTGCGCCGTGCTTTTTTGTGATGTCGCGCAGGGCTTTCAAAAAGTTGTTCTGCGGGAGTATGAGGCCGACGTTTGCGGGGTACGGCTCAACTATGACGGCGGCGGTTTCGTGCCCGAAATTTTTGAAATATTCTTCGAGCGCGGGGATGTCGTTATACTCCAGCACGCTCGTAAGGTTCGCCAAAGCGGCGGGTATGCCCGCGCTGTCGGGGTTACCGAAAGTCAGCGCGCCGCTGCCCGCCTTCACAAGCAGGCTGTCGACATGCCCGTGGTAGCAGCCGACAAATTTCACTATCCTCTCCCGCCCCGTGAAGCCGCGCGCAAGGCGTATGCACGACATCGTGGCCTCGGTGCCGGAATTGACCATGCGCACCATCTCGGCGCAGGGAACCATGGAGACTATAGCGCGCGCCATCTCATATTCGGCCTCGCACGGGGTGCCGAAGCTCGTGCCGTTTTCGAGCGCCTTTTTGAGCGCGTCCTTGATGACCTCGTTGTCATGCCCGAAGAGCGCCGGGCCCCAGGAGCAGACGAAGTCCGTGAGCTCGCCTCCGTCTACTGTGTAGAGCCGGCTTCCGCGCGCGCGCTTCGTAAAAAACGGCGTTCCGCCCACGCCTTTGAAGGCGCGCACGGGCGAATTCACGCCGCCCGGAATTATTTTTTTTGACGCCTCAAAAAGCTCCTCGGAATTCATGGAGCGGAGCATCCCAAAACGGCCGCATGCTGTCAAATAATCTTAGACCGAATTTGATTCGCAATGAATTTTAGGCAACAAACATGTGTTCTTATTTGGCGCAACGATTTTGGATGAGAAATTCATACGCAAGAAAGCCCCGCAGTGGGAGTGTACAAATAGTACTTGATCACTGCGGGGCTTTTGAGGCGGATGGGTTTATCGCCAAAAGCGTTTGCCTAACGGCGGCGGCGCAGAGCGCAGATCAGCGCCAGCGCACCGAACAGCGCCGCATACGCTGACGGCTCGGGTATCACAATTGTGGCGTACACGCCGTCGCCCTTGACCTTGAATATGATGTCGAGAACGGTGGCGTCGTCAGTCGTGTATGTGAAGTCCGCGTCGGCGTAGGGGTTCATGGAGCCGTCCTCAAAGGCTATGAGCTTGTAGGCGTCTTCCGTTTCAAGAATCGCACCGCCCAAGAACTCGAAGAAGAAGTTGTACTTGTCTCCGGCCGCGTCTCCCGAGTCTTTGGCGAAGATCCCCATCGCGTTGATGAGCGACGATGTGCCGCCGTCCACGAAGACGTCGACATTGCCCGCGCTGGACCAGGTGAAGTCTCCCACATTTATGGTGCCAACCTGCGTCACCTTGTTCGACGCGTCAACCGCCCCCACGCCGCCGAAGGCCCCGCCCTTAAGGGAGACCGCGCCAATACCCATCTCCGCCGCGTTGTCGGCAAGGTTGTTTTTCATGTAAAGCTTGCCGCTGTTTATGACGGTGTCTCCGCGGTAATAATTCGAGCCGATGAGGAACTGCGTGCCCGCGCCGTTTTTGATTACGCCGACTGAACCGGTGGTCATGGCGGCGGCGTCCTCCGCCGTTGTGCCCGAGCCTATATCGTGAATTCTGCCCTTGTACACGTAGGTGCCATTACCCGTCAGCGTGATGGAGGTTGCACCGCCCTTGTACTCTTCCTGCGAGCTTATGCGCGCGTTTGTGGTAGTCGAAGTCAGGCCGCCAACGGATATGTTCGTTGCGGCAGCCGCGCCGCTTTCGTTGAGCAGCAGCGTTCCGTCGTTCTGCAGATAGCCTTCAACCGTGAAGGAGCCGCCGTTGGTCAGATTCAGGTCAAGCCCCTGGGATCTGTTGTTGCCGTCTACATAATTGCGGGTGTTCGTGAAGTTGCCCTTCACCACGAAATTCGTGCCCGACACGTCAAGAAGGTTGGCGTTGCTCGTCACATTCCCGGTGACGGTGAAGGTGGCGGGGGTGGAATCCGTTGTGTCAACATAGCCGTTGAGGGAGTAAATCTTGAGATTTGAACCCGTGAGCGCCGTGATGCTTCCGGCCCTGACGTTGCCGCGCGTGCTGATAACAGCGTTTGAGCCCGCCTCAAGGCTCACCGCGCCTATCGTGATTTTTTCAGACCCAACGGCGTC
>JAVBSZ010000047.1:0-7027 GCA_031556415.1 Opitutales bacterium
ATGTCTCGCGCTGGTGCTCGCTGACTTCGGGCGCGTCTTTCTCAATTACAAAATCCGCTATGAATGCCGGATTGGATTTCTGCGCCTGCAGCATCGTTTTGACTGCGGCGGCGTTGCCGTCGATTATCGCCGTGAACGGCGCGCGCTGCTGGACTCCCTTTTCGCGCTGCGCGGCGAATTCCGCGTCTATCAGGGCCGTTATTTCTTCGGCGGTTTTGGCGTGCGCTCCCAGGGAGGCAAGCGCCGCCATTGCTATGAGTATGTATTTTTTCATGTGTTTTTCCTTATTTGTTCAAGGGTTGATATTGATGGTAAAGGGCGTCTATTTTCAGCCAGGCCGCCTTGATTTCCAGAAGGCCGGGTTCGCCCTCCTTAAGCTCCTGCAGTATGAACCACGAGTATGTGGACGGGCTCACGGAGGCGAGCGCCAGCGGAACGGTCGGGTTCTCGTGAAAAAGTTTCAGATAAAAAAGTTCCGTCCGCTTCGACGCCGGACCGGCCGGAGTTTTGCGCAGGGCGGAATCTTCCGGAGCGTCCGCCGAGCGCGTCTGCCTTGCGGAGCTTGCGCGGCGGCCTTCGGCGTCTTCCAGCGTCTGCGCCGTGCGGCTGAGTTCATAGCGCGACTGCGCGATAAGCGTTGAGGCCGCAAAGAGGAATATGAGGATTATGCTATTTTTCATGTCAGTATGTCAGGTTGAGTTGCAGCGGCCGCCAAACCTTCCGCCCCCATGTGTCGTATTCCGCGGCGATGGGGTTTGAGCGCCAAATGATGATTGAGTTTTCCTGGTCCTGACAGGCGTCGCGCACCCATTTTTTTGACCAGTCCGGCTTGAATATCACGCCTCCGAGCTTTGTGGCCGCGCCGTAGTTGCTTGTGATATACCAACCGAGGCAGGCGTGCGCGGCGGTGAGTGTTTTGTAGGGATAAACCTGGTAGTTGCGCCCCTCGCCGTCTCCCTGTCCGTATGCGCCGCTTGCCGTAAAGAGAACCTCCGCGCCCATGTCCACAATGCCCGGGTGCGAGTCCGCAAAGCTGCTGCGCGAGGTAAAGTGCGTTGAAAAGAAATACAGGCAGACGCCCCACTTGTTCATGACTTTTATTTCCCAATCCGTCCACTCGTCGAGCTGCAGGAAGAGTTGGGCGGCCTTTGGCGCGGGAACGCCTCCGGAAACCATCGACTGGATGCGCTCGTCCAGCCACGCGGTGTTGACGGCCACATTCACGTCCGCGGAGCCGTCAAAGCTTGCGCCGACAAGTCCGAGGCCGGGCGTAAGTTTTTTGAGCGCGGGGATGTCGCTTTTTTTTGCAAAAGTCAAATCAGCCAGGGCGCGCGTGTAAAAATTCGCGTCGATGAAAGCCTTCCCGTAATAGGCGTTTGAAAGCTGCGCGTTTGTTGGATAGCCCAAAAGCAGCGTCCGCGTGGCCGTGAGCGTCGCCAAATCATTTTCCGAAATGAACTTTGAATCGGACGGCAACTTTTCCGAAGGAAGGACGTGCAGGGGATAGGTCTGCCCGTCATCTTCCGCGAAAGACTGCAGGGATATTGCAGACAGCATTAAAAGCGCTTTAAATATGGTTTTCATGTCATTCAAGAATTGTTGCTTTTTGTTCTACGGTGAGCGTGGGCCGCTTGTTGACGACGGCGCAGATTAGTTTGTGAAAGCTTCCGGCGTCGCTCTGGATGTAAAGCTTGCCGTCCACCATGCGCACCTCGCCCTGGACGAATCCGCTTTCCACTTCCTTCATCTCGGCAAGCAACGCGCGGGAACTAGCAAGCGCCGCCGCGGCGCGTTCCGCCGCGGCGAAAATCTCGTCGCGGAAATTCTGCGGAGGTTGGAAATGCGCGTCGGAGCCGTTTTCAACGATGTCGACCAGGCCGCTGGCGCTCGTCAGGATGTTCCCCCCGTCGCCCACAAAAATGACGCTCAAAAGGTAGTAGCCTGCGGGCGCGGCGGTTTCGAGGCTGTCAAATTCGACCGTCTTCCATTCCTCGTTTTCGGCCTTGATTTCCGCCTCCTTTGCGAACACGGGTTCCGCCGCAACGTGGCCGAAGCCGTAATATTTTTTTGCCAGCACGCGCAGCTTTTCTGCACCCTCGGGCTTGCCTGAAAAGTCAAACTCGAAGCGCACGCAGTCCGCGCGGAAAAAGGATATGCGCTTGCCGCCCTCCAGCCCCAATGAGTGGGAGACGTCGGCAAGGTCGCACGTTAATTTTATGGTTCTATTCATGTCAGATATTCGCCCCGACGCCGGAGGCTATAAAGTTGTATTCATAAACGCAGCTCACGCCGACGCGCTCCCCGGGCGTGGCCGTCTCCAGCACCGCGCCGCGGAAGCAGTATTTCAGCCCGTCAAAGTCTTCGATTTCCAGCAGGCCGCGGCGCTTTTTTGAAAGCTCCAGAATGTGGGCCAGGGCGAAATTGAAAACGTCTTCCGGCAGCCGGAACTCGCGGTCCACGCGCAGCCTGATTGAAATCTCCGCGCCGCCGCCGTCGAAGGGCCGCGCGAACGGCGAACCCTTCGGCGCGATGCGGTCTATGCGCTTGCGCAGCCCGGGCATCTCGACGATGTCCACAAGTGTGGTGACGCCGTCGGCGATGTCCGCAATGGTTGTGCCCGCAAGCTTGATAAACATAACATCCCCCTTACGCGGCCAGGTCTTCCGCCGCCACGGTGCCGACGGTGAATTTGTTGAGGCCCATGTTGCCCATGGCCTCCACGTTCACCTCGTCAATGCGGCTCGGGTCTTCGCCCCAGGTCAGGCCGCGCTCTCCGCAGGTGATTTTACGTAGCAGGAATTTTGGATTGCCCAGGGCCATGCCGTAGATGAGCAGGTCTTTGGTGGCCTCTATTATTCCGCCCAGATTGGGGCTCGTAATGAGCGATACCATCTGCTGCCACTGCTCCACGCTGACAACCGGCTTGTATTTTGCCTTAACGCCGAGGGAGTTGAACTTGTAGTCGAATATGCCGAGGCGGTCCATTTTGCGCTCGGTGGTCTTGAGGTCGAATTCGATGTCCGCACCCTCTTCCATATCGAAGTCGAAATCGTCATCGGCGGGGTTGTCTATGTCGCCGAAGCGCGCGCGGAAGGCACCGCTGGCGAGGTCTCCCGCGACTAAGGACGGTAGCGCTGGCATGGCTGCATTCGTGATGGAGATGAGGCTCGCCAAATCCGAATACGCCTTTGTGGGGTCAACAAGGCTTGTGATGGTGAACTCACCGAGCAAATCCTTTGAGACGCCCGCGCCTATCGCTGGAATGCCTGTGATTGCCGAGCGCGGCATTGTGAATTTTTTGCCGTCGAGCCCGTATATGCAGCAAGCCTGATTCTGCGTGCCGAAAATGAACTGCCCGGGCGTCATGGATAGAATCTTAAAGAGGCTTGAAAAATCGCTCCATTTGACTGGAGTGAATTTGACCTCGAGCTTGCGCCCTTTGAGTTTGTCGCCCACCTTGCCGCGCGTGATTACGCGGCGCTCGTCCTTTTCATCGGAGAGCGACAGCTTGATGTCAGCTCTGCTTTCATAGAAGTTCTGGCCTAACTGCAGTATTGCAGGGCCTTCGATTAGTTCCGGTATTTCGTATGCCATTTTATTTCCTTTTTTGAGTTTTTGAAATTTCAGATGCGCGGGAATGTGAGCTTGAAACCGAGCTCGATTGCGTATTCCACGACGGCGATGCTGTCCGGGTTCACGTTGTCGCTGCTGACCTCGCGTATGGTTGTGCCCGCCGAGGTGGTGAAGCCCGCGAGCGCGCCGATAATCATTTCGTTGACCGTTTCGGCATCCAGGCCGCTGGCGTTCATTTTGGGGTTTTCAACGACGCGGATTTGCATGCTGCAGGCGTCGGCCATAATGCTGCTCGTGACGTTCGCCTTGACGCCGCCTATGCGCGCCGGGAACACCATCACGACAATTTGCTTTGCGTCGATTTTCGCCTTGATGTTGTTGGAAACGTGGCCGCGCAGGCGGCTCATCACGCTCACGCCCGCGGGAAATATGGTGTCGAGCTTCGCCTCTACATCCTTTTGAACCTGTTTTGAAACGGAACTCATGCGCCTCGCCTTTCCAAATAGTCCGAAAGGCTTTCAAAGAGCCTGCGGAAAACGTACTCGTCGCGCGGTAGCGCGTGCGGGTCCGGGTTTATTTTTACACGCTTCAAAAGAACGTAATGGACCTTGTCGATTTCTCCGTCGGCGTCCACCGTCGCAAGGATGCTGGGTTTGCCCTTGCGGGGAATGAGCTTAAGAGCGTCTTTGAAACTGGCATCCTGCGCCCTTGGGGATTTGCCGTAAGCCTCCTCCGAAACGGGAATCGCCAAAGCCTGCGCGTTCTTTGGCGTTATGACAGCACCGTGCACCTTGGCGTAAAAAGAGCGCGTTTCGTCCGCAATCGCCACCGTGGCGCTGCTGTCGTCGGAGTCCTTAAAATATGTGCCGTTTTTGATGCCGCGCCAGAAGCCGCTTTTTTTGAAGCCTCGCGCGTTGGGAATTTTGTTGAGGACGTCGAAATGGTCGCGAGTTGCGTTTGAAAGAGTGCGGCCAAGCTCGCGCAGAGCCGCGGCGGGACGTTCGACGAGCTTAAAAGCTGCGTCAAATTCCCTTTCGAGGTCGGGCGGAAGCGCTATTTCAATCTTTAACATTTTGCTTGATTTTTTAAAGGATTTGTCCGATTATTTGTTCAGAGAGAAGGCATACAAAGAGCGACGGCGCTAAGGGCGTTAAGTTTGGGCCCGCAAGGGCATACGACAGTTGCGAGGCCTTCTCTCTCATTTTTTTATCCATACGGTTTTAGGGGCTGCTATTTTGTTTTTTGCGCTGCGTATGAAGCTCACCATATAAGTGACGCCGTTCATCAGCTTTGTTAAAATGAACTCGTCGGGGCTGTGTCCGGGCTTGACGTCGTCCGGAAACTTCCAGACGTAGGGGAGGTTTCTGAAATCGGCGTCGGTGAGGGGACGCTGCGTTGCGTCCTTTTCTCCCGCGCCGTGCTTTACGTCGGCGTGCCTTACGCGCTTTGCCTCAAACCTGTATTCGATTCCCTCAAGGTCTATGCCCGTTGCGTTCTTGACCATGTCTATGGCCTGCGGCGTGCTGCGCCCGAAAGAAACTTCGCCGTTGTAATTTTTATCGTTAAGCGCCTTGTGGTAAAACTTGCCCATAGTGCCGCTTTGGCTCTGCGCTTCGTGAAGACCCATTTTAACCTGGTCGCCGTAATAATTTTTTATGAGATTTTTTTGGTCGGCCGTAAGGCTGTCTATGCCCTTGCTCTCCTCCAGATAATAGTTGTTCGGTTCAAGCTCCACGCCCGGGGAGACAAACCCAATCTGCTCTGCAAGCTTGCGCGATACGTCGCGCACGTCCATTCCGCTGTTGAAGTCGTAAGGAGGGAACGGCATTCCGAAGCGCGAAATTTTAACCCAGACGGAATCCGTTTTAAGCGCAACCATGCGCCCGCCGAAAATGCGGCCGCCCGCCGCCCTCCAGCGGCTTTCCCAATCGCGCCGATTTTCGCGGTCTTCGGCGCGGTAAAGTTCCTGCGCCGGAAATGCGTTCAAAAGGTCCGGCTCCTGCCCCTGCATAAAGCGCGCATATTCGTGCGCCTGCGTTTTGTTGAAATCGTAAATCAGAGAGAGGCGCTTGTTGCTGGAGATGTCGCGCAAAGTTTCGCCGTCCACGGCGTAGCCTTGGTCTCCCAAAAACTTTTTCATCTCCCGCACAAAAAGGTCTCGGGACATAAAGGCCTTCTGCGGGTCGCGCTTGGACATATTGAGCGCTTCGGAAATTTTCGTCTTCATTGCCCCGAGGATTTTTGCGTTGTCCACGCCCGCGCTAAAGAAAGCCTTGTCGCGCACGGCGAGATGCAGAAGGCCCCACTCCGCGGTCTTTTTTGCGGACGGATACAAGGAACGTCCAAAAGCGTGTTGCTCGAATTGCGTCCGAGCTGAAACTTCAAAAATAGGAACTCTCCATTGTAAAGACTATGACGGACCGCTTACGACGCGTTTTTTATGCAATCATTACGCAGGTATTGGAATTACGCCTGCGCAAGAAATTGAGACGCTCAGGTCGCGCGTGAAAGAGTTAGAAGGGAGTGTTTCAATTGCGGATTTCATATCTACGGGAGGTTTTTTGATAATCGGCGAACGTCTGCGCCAGATAGGCGAAGAAGGCTACAATGCCGAACATGACGACCGTCATAAAAATAAAGAGCTGTCGGCTGCTGCCGCAGCATACCTTCTTGCGGACCGCAGCAGATTCCCAAAAAACTGGGACATGCGGCTTTTCAAGCCTTCAAGTTATATGCGCAATCTCGTAATTGCAGGAGCCTTGATTGCCGCCGAAATAGACCGACTTTACCGCATAATAGAAAGGGAATATAAAAAATGAAAGCATCAAAAAAACAAAGAGAAATAGTAGATGACTGCGATTATTACCGCGTTTTAATGTGGGCATCTCACGAGGTCAGGAGCCGTAAGGATAAGCATTGTCAGGCATATAGCTGGGTTCCGAAACTAGCGTTGTCTAGCAATACTGTCCTTAGATTTGCTCAACGCATTTTAGCCCAGGACCCGCTCGCACTGTCGGGCTTAACTAATCTCCCGGAAGACCTCAAGGCGCATGTCGCCAAATACAATATATAATGATTCCCCTTCGCACAGCCCGCAAGTATGCCGACCGCATTCTGGAACTCCTGACGCCGCATTGTGCGCGCGTCGAGGTTGCGGGCTCTGTGCGGCGCGAAACGGGCGTCGTCAACGACATTGAGGTCGTCTGCATCCCCAAGCGCGCAAATGACCTCCTGGGGGCGGCAGACGGCCCCTGCGAGGGCTTCATCAAGGCCGTAGAGCGCTTTCAGGCGGTAAAGGGAGAGGCGACGGGCAAATACACCCGTCGGCTCCTGCCAAACACGGGCGGCGCGGCCCTGGACATCTTTATGGTGGACGGGCTCAACTGGGGCTGGCAGATGGCCCTGCGCACGGGCAGCGCCGACTTCGGCCGGATTGTGCTGCTCGGCGGACTCA
>JAVBSZ010000082.1:0-4982 GCA_031556415.1 Opitutales bacterium
TACGCCATGGAAATATGCTTTGACGTGCTCCAGAAGGAGCCGTCGTGCGCGGACGTGCGCAAAATCCTCCGCCGCGCGCAGCAGCGCAAGTTCGGAAAGGGCAACCCGATTTCCATAATGATAGCCAAGTTCCAGGGCTCGCTCTTCGCAGGCAAGGCCAAAAAGCTGATAAAGGAGGGCAAGGCCAAGGAAGTCCTCTTTGAGGGCGAAAAGCTCCTGAACGTCTGCCCGAAGAACACGCCCGCAATCAAAATCATGGCGGAGGCCGCAAGCGCGCTGGGCTACAACAACACGGCCATGGGCCTCTACACCGCAGTAGCCGAAGCTGAGCCGAACAACGTCAAGGTGCTTCTGGAACTCTGCAAAATCCACCTTAAAAACAAGGCCGCGGACGAGGCCATGCGCATAGCCTCCCTCATCCTCACCAAAGACAGGACCAACGCGGAAGTTCAGAACATTTTAAAGGAGGCTTCGGTCATTAAGACTATGAGCGCCTCATGGAAGGAAGGCGACGATAGCGACTTCAGAAGCAAGGTGAAGGATGCCGACAACGCCGCCAACCTCGAAAAGGCCGCGCGCCTAATCAACGACGCCGACACGATGAACGCGAATGTCGACAGGCTCAAGGGCGAGATTGAGAAGGACCCCGAGAACATCAACCTTTACCGCGAAATCGCCTCCAACCTGCGCGGCCTCCAGCGCTATGCGGATGCCGTCGAATACGTCAAACAGGCGCGCGAACTGCCCATGGGCAAGGGAGACACCGCCCTCGAAAAGCTGGAGCAGGACCTCGTAATAGCCGACAAGGAGCAGCTTATAGTCAAGCTTGAAGAGGAGCTCGCCGCCAAGCCCGATGACGCCGACCTCAAGACCAAGTTTGACGCGGTCAAGGCGGAAGTGCGCGGCTTCAGGCTCGCCACCGCAAAGGCCATGGTTGAGCGCTATCCTAACGACTTCAATTACAGGTACACCCTCGGCACCCTCCTCTTTGAAGAGGGCAACGTTGACGACGCCATAGGCCAGTTCCAGCTTTCGCAGCGCAGCCCCAAGGTCCGTCTGCAGTCGCTCCTCGGCCTCGGCAAGGCCTTCATGCAGGGCAAAAAGTACGACATGGCCGTGGACCAGCTCCTCACCGCAAAGAAGGAGTCCCTCGCCATGAACGATTCCAAGAAGGAAATCATCTACGAACTCGCCAACGCCTACGAACTCATGGGCGACCGTGAAAAGGCCATCGCCGAATACAAGGAAATCTACAAGAGCGACATCCAGTACAAGGATGTGGCGGCCAAGATTAACTCGTTCTACGAAAAAAAATAGTTTTGGCGAATGCTTTTCGCGCCTAGCTGCGTGAATAAAGCCGCCCAGACTGCTTACGTACTACTTGTACGCTACGCACCCTGGGCGGCTTTATTGTCCTCGCTATGCATCAAAAATCATGGCGCCAAAATGAACGAACCCTACGGGTGTAGGATAAGAGCTAATGAAGTTTTCTTCTGATGCCGCTAAAGCGTTGGGTCTCAAGACACGCTTTCAGCGCGTGTATTTATTTCTTAAAAATTTAAACGGAGTCTCGTTTCCCATTTGATAGTGATAGGGGTAGTCATTGCGAAGCAATACGAAGGGGGCGAAAGCCCCCTAGGTAAGTGGCGCCTTGGCGCCTGATGACCCGTTTGTTTTCAGATTTTGAATTTTGCAGAATGCAAAATAAAATCTGAAACCGAAGCGCGTTAAAAAGAACAAGGGGATAAGCTCACTGCGAAGCAGTTGCTGTAAGGGGCTTTGCCCCTTCATTTGGTGGCACTCTGGGTGCCCGTCTGGCGGGAATGTAGAGAGTTCGATAAATCATCCTCACGAGTTGCGTAGCAACTCACGTGCAGGGCTTCGCCTTGCCGCGGGTGTGTGGCGCGTAGCCCCACAAAGAAGAATATAAAAAAACAAAACAACTATTTTCGCTTCTCTTATATTTCTAGAGAGGGCAAAATTTCGAGCGTGGAATTTTTTGACGGGGAGAGGGCGTCTTTTTGGATGAAGGCCGCGAAGGCTATCATTGCGGCGTTGTCTGAACGGTGCTCCTTTTTTGCTAGAAGTAGTTTTGCCCCGTTTTGTTTCGCCAGTTTTTCAAAGGCGTCGCGCAGGGGTGTGTTGTTGGAGACTCCGCCGGAGAGGCCGAGGCTTTTGTAGGGTCCCCTTTTCAAAAAATACTCCGTGCGCTTGCGCAGCTGTTCGACGACGGCGTACTGGTATGAGGCGGCGATGTCGGGCAGGTTTGCGTCAATCTCCTCCTTTGTGAGCTTGTCCAGAAAGTAGCGCAGGCTGGTTTTGAGGCCTGAAAAGCTGAAGTTCGGGCTCTCCTCAATTTTTCGGTTCTGACCGCGCGGAAAATCGTAACGCTTGCGGTTTGCGCCGAGGGCGGCTTTTTCAAGCAGGTGCGCGCCAGGGTAGGGGAAGCCGAGGAGCTTTGCGCCCTTGTCCAGCGCTTCGCCGGCGGCGTCGTCAACGGTTTCGGCGAGGACGCGCATTTTCAGGCTTTCGTCCAGTTCAAAGAGTATGGAGTTCCCGCCGGAGGCGACAAGGCCGATATGGGGCAAGAGCGTCTTGAGGCTTTCGGAAAAATTTTTGGGAGAGTCTTCATGCGTTTGCATAAAGGGGGAGAGCGCGTGCGCCCGCAGGTGGTTTACGCCGAAGAGCGGTTTGCCCAGCCTCAGCGCCAGCGCGCTTGCGCACGCCACGCCAATTGCAAGGCAGTTGGGAAGCCCGGGGCCGTTCGTTGCGGCGACTATGTCTATATCCTCAAGCGCGCCTTCTTCGGAAATCTTTTTTATCAGAAGCGGCAGTTTTTTGAGGTGTTCCGTGCTGGCCAAATCCGGCACCACGCCGCCGTAGAGGGCGTGCAGGTCTATCTGCGAATGTACGAGTTCATGGGTTATTCCCCGCGCGGAGTCGAAGATTGCCACCGCGGATTCGTCGCAGGAACTTTCTATGGAAACTATCTTCACGCTCCCGCTCATGCTACACCAGCTTCCTTCGGACTTCGGCAACATCCTGTGAGCCGCCTGTTTCGGGCTCGTCCGGCGCCTCGTCATAAAGCACGTCCATGTGTCCGTTGCGGCAGAACGAATAGAATGAATTTTTGCAGATGATGAGGTGTTCAATCACGCACACCCTTATGGGCTTGCAGGCGAGCGAGAGCTTTTTTGTGAAGTCAATGTCCTCCGGAGAGGGCCTGCATCTTCCGCCCGGGTGGTTGTGGGCGATGACGACGCTCGCCGCGCTGTTTTCGAGCGCCAGCGAAATTATTTTCCTCAAACCTATGTTGGCCCCGCAGACGTCGCCCTGCGAGACGCGCACCGGCCCGTGCACGAGTTCGAGCTGGGAGTTCAGGTAGACGGCGTCCATGGCCTCCAGCCTCTCGTTGGCAAGGTTCGGCTTAAACAGGTCCACAAGCTTTTCAACCCTGTCCAGCAGGATGCTTTCTCCAGCCACGTCCTGACGCATGTAAATGGGCACGAGCTTGCGCAGAAAATGCAGGTGCGCCGCCGAGGTTTCTCCAACACCCTTCACCGCCGAAAGCTCCGCGATATCCGCGTCCAGAATCCCGCGCAGGTTGCCGAACTTTGAAAGCAAATTTTTTGCGAGGGGTTTAACGTCTATGCGCGGGATGACGAGCGTGAGGAGCAGTTCAACCACCTCGTAGTCCGCAAAAGTTTCCAGGCCGTTTTTCAGAAACCTCTCCCGCAGGCGCTTTCTGTGCCCCTGAGCGCTTTTCTTCAGCTCATTCTCCTTTGAATTAAGGTTCATTCAGTGGTTTGCAAAATGGTTGATGAAATATTCCCCGCCTACGCGTAAGGGCTTGAGCATCGCGGTCTGAAGATATTTGTGCGCCTTTGCGCAGGCGTTTTTAAGGCCTTCTCCGCGCGCGATAAAGGCGCAGACTGCCGCGCTCAGCGTGCAGCCGCTGCCGTGTGAATTTATGCCGCTTATTTTTCTTGCCCGGAATGTCGCGCTTATTTCTCCGGAAGGGGCCGCAAGCACGTCCGTCAGCGAATCGCCCTCAAGGTGTCCGCCCTTTAGGAGGACATTCACGCCGTATTTGCGCGCAAGCTCCGATGCGCATTTCTCCATGTCCGCCAGGGGTATTTTCTTGAAATTGCCGAGGACGCACGCCTCGTCGATATTCGGGGTGATGAGCGTTGCAAGCGGTATGAGGCGCGCCTTCATGGCTTCAAGCGCCCCGTCCTCCAGAAGCTTTGCGCCGCTCGACGAAATGAATACGGGGTCCACCACCAATGAAATACCCCTGTTCTTTTCGAAAAAATCGGCAACACGGCGTATGCGCTTCTCGTCGAAGAGCATGCCGCACTTTGCGGCCTTCGGCGCGTAAAATTCCGCTATGCGCTCAAGCTGGTGCGTTAGCAGCGCCCCTTCGCAGACGCCTATCTTTGAGACTTTGCTCGGGTTCTGCGCGGTGATTGCCGCTATGGCGCTTGTTGCGTACACCCCGCAGGCCGCAAATGTGAGGATGTCGGCCTGTATTCCCGCGCCCGCGCCGGAGTCGCTCCCCGCGACGGTCATAGCGCAGGGGCTGTCATTCATGTTTTTTTCGGGCTTTGGCATAATGATTCGAGAAAAGTTGCACAAATTTGCGCAGGTTTCAAGTTCGCTTTATGCTTGAAAACGCATTCCAAAAGCCGAAGCTTTAATTAAGAGCATGGCAATGGAAAGCGGAAATCTTTTTGACGCGGACGAGGGGGCGGTTTTGGAGCCGTCCCGTACGGACGCGTCGGCGCCCCTCGCGGTGAGGATGAGGCCGAGGACGCTTTCGGAAGTGGTTGGGCATTCGCACATACTTGCGGAGGGCTGCCTGCTTCCGCGTCTCATCAAAACCGACACCTTCGGCTCCCTCATATTTTTCGGCCCGCCCGGGTGCGGGAAGACGACCCTCGCTGAAGTGATATGCCGTGAGACAAAGAGCCGCTTTGTGA
>JAVBSZ010000207.1:0-4477 GCA_031556415.1 Opitutales bacterium
GAACCGGAAAATGGCGCGCACGACTACCCCATCGTGATAGGCGGCGGCCCGAAAACCGGCCAGAGAACTTTGATAAGGCTCAAGGCGGACGAAACCGCGCTGAAGCTGGAAACGCTGCTCGACAGCGGGGAGACCGTCGGAGAATACGAAATTTTGCGAAAAAAAGTTTGAGATTTTTTTGGAACTTTTTTTATGTGCGGTCGCCTCCGGATCTTGCGAAAACAAGCGCCGATGCCCCGCAAATCCCTATTTAATTGACGCGCGCGCCTTCGTGCGAAAAATCCATTCCGATGAAAACCGGAAAAATTTTTCTGTCCGCATTTGCGGCGTGCCTTTCAAACGCGCTTTTTTTCTGCGCAGCAAACGCGGATAACGCGGACTATGAAAAGTACAGGCCCAAGCCGAACCACGAGGCAATAATCACCTCGCAAACACTGAACGCCGCCGATTTCGGCGCAATCCCCGACGACGGCGGGAACGACTATGCCGCGGTGATGAAGGCCTTCAGGAAGTTGCGCGAACTCGGCAAAAACGTCCGCCTCGTCTTCGCTCCCGGAACCTACATAATAGAAAAACCGAAGACTGAAAACAGCCAGAGCTACTTCTCCCTGGCGGGCCTGGACAACTGCGTCATAGACGGCGCGGGCGCAAAGTTCGTGATAAAAAACCCGAACCACGGCTTCCTCGTCCTCACGGATTCCAGGAACTGCCTCGTTGAGAATATCGAGATAGATTACGACCCGCTTCCGTGGACTGAGGGCCTCATACGCGCGGTGGACCTTGAAAACAACAGCATAGACGTGGAAGTGCGCGAGGGCTTCCCGCCTCCGGATGCGGATTATTTTTCCTATGCGGGCGTCATGAACTGGGGCGCCGCGCTTGACCCCGAAATTCCTGGCCGCTTCAAGATGCGCGGGCAGAACCACTGCTACGTCACAAAGATTGAAAAGCTTGAGGGACGCCTTTTCAGGCTCGCGCAAAAGACCAAGCTCGACGGCCCGTCCGCGCCGAATTTCGAGGTTGGAGACCGCTACTTCCTGCTTGCGCGCACTTCGGGCGGAAACCTCTTCAGCGCCTCAAGATGCGCGGACATCACGTTTAAAAACATCACCTCCTACGCCTCCACCTCGCTGCACTACAGCGGCCTTTTCTCGGAAAGGCTCAACTACGTCGGCTGCCGCGCCCTCATCAGGGAGGGACGCTGGAAGGGCGGCAATGCGGATTTCATCCACCTGCAGCAGAACCGCGTGGGCCCGTGGATAGAAGGCTGCCACGTTGAGGGGATTTCGGACGACTCTCTCGTGTTTTATTCAAGGCCCTTTTACGTTGCGGAAACCGCAGGCGCGCGCAGCGTGGCGCTCTCGCGCGCGGTCTACGCCTCGGGCGGCAGGGCGCAGCTCAATCCGCTGGACATCGCCGTCGGAGACACGCTCTCTTTCATAGACGCGGCGCGCGGCGCGGAGATAGCGCGGGCGAAGGTGCTTTCATTCAATCCGGAAACTTCCTCCGTCGAGCTTGACGCCGACGCGGAACTGCATCCCGCAACCCACAAGGGTAAGCCGAACATACAGGTCTTCAACGTCAGCCTCACGCGCGGCTTCGTCGTAAAAAACAACACGCTGCAGAATTCGCGCAGGTACGGGCTCTACTGGAAGGGCTCCGACGGCGTGATAGAGAACAACCGCATCACGGGCCTGAGCAACTGCGGCATCACGCTGCATAACGACATCTCCGCGCCAAACGGCCCCTGGTGCGAAAACGTCGTGATAAGAAACAACACCATCATAGGCTGCAACCGAGAACGGGGCTTTTTCCATTCGTCCATCCTCGCGCCGCTGATGATAAACGCATACGGCCTCGACGGCGTGTCCTCGTCGGCAAACTGCCACAAGAATATCACCATAACGGGCAACAAAATTGTAGGCTACATACCGAGGGCGATATCGGTCATGAACACGGACGGCCTCGTCATAAACGGGAACGAAACGTCACCCATGCGCAAAGGCGACGAGCTTGAGCCCGTGCTCGTCAAAAACTGCGTCAACGCGCCCGCCGCGCAATAAGGACGCGCAAGATATTCTTCAGCATCCCAAGCTGCCATATCACATACATGGCCGCGAATATTTCCCCCGCAAGGCGTACGATAGTGAAGCCTTTCGCAAAAGTGTAGGCGTAGAGAATGGCGAATGAATTTGCCGAAAACGAAAGCGCCGCAAGAAGCCAGATTACCGCGGGAATCATAAAGAGTGTTTTTGCGGCGCGTGGAATGTCATCAGGGGCATAGGCGCCGACGAAGGCCGCAATCTTCGCGCAGCAGGCCAGCAATGCGCCGTAAAACATGAACTCGGCAATGCTTGTCTGGTCCAGCGCGCCTATCCCCAAAATCTGCGGCGCGATCTGCGGGAACAGTCCGTGTTCCGCAAAAAAATCGACGGTCGGAACCGTGATGCGAAAACCCAACCACAGCAGCACGGAAAACAAAAGCGTTCCGGCCCAGAAAAAAACGCCCGCCCCGACGAAACATTTTACGCCAAGTCTTTCATCAAGAATTTTACGCCCGATTTTTCCGGCATATTTTTCAAAGGCGAAGGCTAGCAAAGGCGCCGCTATGAAAACCACGCCTATGGGGAAAGTAAGGATGTTCGCGTGCTCGGATGCGGGCAGCAAAACCGCCAAAAACACGGCAACGGCAAGGAGCTTTTTCATGCGGAGCATATTACGCCCGACGCCGCTTTTGTAAATATATTTCTCCCGCAAGGCGCCGCCGCCGGGGCGCCTCTCATTTTCTAATTGAAAAATTTTATATCCCGCCTAAGTTTCCAGCCATTGAAAATGAACTTGTTTAAGGCAAAGGGAGGCCGGGTTAACGACGTCCCTCCGGCACTCGGGGCGCTGATCTTCGTGCTGAGCGCAATCCTCAAGCTATGGTACAAAACCTACAGGCTGGATGTCCTTCCGGAAGCGCGCGCCTCTTTTGTGGACCCCAAAAATATGATCGCCGTGGCATGGCACAGCAGGGTCTTTCTTTTGCCCATGCTGCAGAGAAAATTCAGGAAAAAGCTTCCCATGTGCGGCCTCATAAGCCCGAGCAGGGACGGCGCGATTGCCGCCCGCTTCTTTGAATGCTTCGGCGTCAAGGCCATACGCGGTTCAACCAATTCGCGCGCGGCGCGGGCGTTTGCGGAGCTAATTGGCGCAATCAATGAAGGCTGCTCATTCGCAATAACGCCGGACGGCCCGCGCGGGCCCGTCAACAAGCCCAAGGAAGGGGTCCTGGTCATCGCAAAAAAAACCGGAGTCAGGCTGGAACTGCTGCGGATGGACGCCAACTTTTATTTCACGCTGCCCACCTGGGACCGCGCAATAATCCCCCTTCCCTTTTCCAAGATAACAATCCGTTCAACATCTCTGGAAAATTACGCGCACCTTGAAAGGCTCGCCGCCGAAAGGCAGCTGACTCCCATGCAGTATCTTGAGGAAGTTCTGGGAGAATAGCGCCGCCGTGCGTATGTCCTTAAGTCCGCTTTTTCCTTGACCTTCGGGGTGCCTTGACGCATCATGCACACAGCTCCGGAGCTTTTGTTTATGGGGGCTCCTGCCCCAGGACAACGCACGCGGAAGCATAAAACTTATCCAGAAGGAGTTGCGCCATGTTCACAAGTTTGAAGGATTCTTTTATGGGCGCCTGGTGGGGCGCGTTTCTGGGAGACGCTGTGGCCATGCCCGTGCACGGCTACAACACGCCCAAGCTCATGGCGGAAGACTACGACGGCATAGGCGGCCTCATCGCGCCGAAGTTTCCGCACAGGGAGAGCATCATGCACAACATCCCCGTGGTGCAGATGCCGAAGGAGTTTGACTACGTCGCGCACAGGGGCAAATACTGGCAGACGATAGGCTCCCACTACCACCAGACGCTTGCCGCGGGAGAGAACACGCTTCCGCTTTACATCGCCCTGCACCTTGCCGACGAGATCTGCAAGGGCGACCGCTTCAGCGTTGACGCCTGGCTCAAGCGCTACGAGTTTGTGATGACTTCTCCGGGCGGCCATAACGACATCTTCGTGCCCACAATACACCGCACCTATTTCAACAACCGCGCCGCCGGCAAGGAGACGGGCGCCAACGGCTGCCAGGAGGCGCACATGGGAGACATCGCCATACTGGTTCCCGCAATGCTCCTCGCCGTCGCCAGCGAGGACGAGGCCGAAACGGTCATCCTGCGCCTGCTCAAACGCTTCACGAGGAGCAGTTCAAATTCCGGCACGGCGTTTTTCTTCGCGCAGATACTCAGGCACGTGATACACGGAGACAGCATTGAAGACGCCCTCTTCGCAAAGCTTTCGCACGACAGCCATTTTGCCATGGCCTACCCCATACGTCGCTGGGTGAAAAACAATCCGGAAAGCGACGCCGAGGCCGTATCGCAACTTGGGCGCCTCGCCCCGCTTGAGGAGGCGGCGCCGCTGAGCGTGGA
>JAVBSZ010000148.1:0-6490 GCA_031556415.1 Opitutales bacterium
ACCACGACCATGCCGGCCATGAAAACCACTGTGGACTTCATCCGCGCTAGCGACATGCCGAAGCTCAAGATAATAGTGGGCGGCGCCCCCGTAAGCCAGTCTTTCGCTGACAGCATAGGCGCCAACGGGTATTCGCAGGACGCCGCGAGCGCGGTGGATCTTTGTCGGAACATATTACAGTCGGCATAATTTGGCAAACGCTTTTGAGCTCTGGCTGTGGTACTTTTATTTTGCGACCGGTCATGTATTTCAATACACTTCCGCCCGTAAAATAAAAGTTTCCGCGCCATATTCTCAACCACGCCGTGCAGACGGCGGGGGAACATCTGCCAAAAACAGATGCCCCGAGCGAGAGCGAGCGGGTGAGACAACGCGGATTTGCGCAAGCAAACCAAGTTGCGAGTTCAAATCATTGAGCCAAACAAGGTTGCCGAGGTTCTTCTGATTTTCTATAAATCCAAATGGAATTCGTGATGAAACTTGCGTAGCTTTTTATCATCCGCAATGCCTCCGCTTTTTATGGCGACAAAATTCTCCATCATAGCCTGCAGGGTTTTTGAGGACGAGCTGGAGCGTTTTCTGCCGGAGCTCGCAACGCCTCCGCTTGAAGTCAAGTACTTCGACGTCAGCCTGCACATACAGCCCAACCTGATGCGCTCCACGCTGCAGGGCCTGCTCGACGGCCTTGGCGAAGGAGCGGAATACGCCCTGCTCCTCTGCGGCCTCTGCGGCAACGCCGTGCTGAACATAAAAAGCGAAAAGTTCAGGCTGGTCATCCCGCGCATGCACGAGTGCATAGCGATGTTCCTCGGCTCAAACGAGGAGTATATGAAGCTCAAAAGTGAAAACCCGCGCGCGTATTTCGCAAGCCCCGGGTGGCTCAAGAGCGAGCTTCTGCCCGGGCGCGCCATTTACGAGGCCACGCGCGAAATGTACATGGAAAAATACGGCGATGACGAGGAGACGGTCTCGGAACTAATGGACGCCTTCCTGGAGCAGTACGCCTCTTACGACAACTATCTGTACGCGGACTTTTTCGGCTGCGCGGAATGCAAAAAAAAGTGCATGGAGAACGCGGAGTTCATGAAGTGGAAATTTGCGGCGCGCGGCGGAGACCCCGCCTTCTTCATCGACGCGATAAACTGCCGTTGGGACAAAAGATTCTTGATATTGGACAAAGGCGCGGAGATACTCCCATCCTACGACGAAAGAATTTTCAATGGATGAGAACTCCCTAAAAATTTCAGACTCCGACGGCGCCAACCTCTACGAGGCGATTGTCAAGGCGGGCTGCGTGATGCCCAAAGGCTGCGGCACCAGCCGCTGCGGCGCGTGCAGAGTCAAGATAGTCTCCGGCAAGGCGCGCATAGGGGTTTACGAATTTTCAGTCGGCGCGGTGATAAAGAGCTGCCGCGCGGAAATCGTCGGGGATGAAATCGTGGTGGGACTGCCGGAAAGTTCGGAAATCTCAAACATAGAGGTCGCCTTCAGCGTCCCCAGGAACATGGGGAAAAGCGGTAGGACCGGCATCGGGCTGGCCATGGACATAGGCTCCACAACCGTGGCGCTTACGGCCTTCAAACTTGAAAACGCGGAAATAGTCTCCACGCAGACATTCACCAACCCGCAGATAAAATTCGGCGAGGACGTGATTTCGAGGATAGCCTACGCGGCCGACAAGGACGGCCTCATGCGCCTCAGGCGCGCGCTGCTGGACGACGTTGAAATAGCGCTCATCAAGGCCTCCCTAGAAACCGCCGCGGAATTTTTCGAAGAGCTCATTGTAAGCGGCAACACCGCAATGCTGCACATATTTTTCGGGGAAGACCCTTCGGGCCTCGGAAAAGCGCCGTGGACGCCCGCCTTTTTGGAATCTAAGAGCGCGGGCGGGGCGGAACTTTTCAGGGACGCGAAAGTGGGCGTCGTCAAAAGCCTTCCCTGCATAAGCGCGTTTGTGGGGGCGGACTTGAGCGCGGCCTGCGCCCTGCTGGGCTATCCGGACATCGAAGAGGATTTCCTGCTTGTCGACATCGGCACGAACGCGGAAATGATTCTGAAACGCGGCAAAAACTTTTACTGCACGAGCGCGGCTGCGGGGCCGGCGCTTGAAGGCTGGGGCCTCACAAGCGCCGTTCGCGCGCAAAGCGGCGCAATCTGCGCCTTTGAAACGGCAGGCGATTCCCTGACATTCAAAACCATAGGCGGCGGAGACGCCAAAGGGATATGCGGCTCCGGCTACATAGATTTTCTGGCCTGCGCAAGGAGGCTGGGCATAATAAATTCGGCCGGCAGGTTTGCCAAAGGCGCGCAAGGCGTCGAGGATGGCGAAGGCGGAAAAATCTTCCGCGTCGCGCCTAAAGTTGCGGTGTCGGAAGCGGACATCGCGTCTTTGATGAAGTCAAAGGCGGCTGTCTGCGCGGGGATTAAGACGCTCCTGGCAAAATTCTCCTGCCCGATTGAAATGCTCGACAAAATTTACATAGCCGGCGGCTTCGGCAAAAACATAAACATACAGAGCGCCTTCGACATCGGCTTCATTCCGGAATGCGACAAGCTCAACGTGGAATATCTCGGCAATTCGTCGCTCGGAGGGGCCTACCTCTGCGCGCTAAAACCCGAGGCGCTAGCGGACCTCAGAGGCATTTCGTCGGGGTTTGAAAGCGTCGCGCTCAACCTTGAAAAGGGTTTTGAAGACGAATTTATTGACGCGCTTTTCCTTCCATAACGGGTTATTTCCGCGTCCGCACGCCCGTTTCCGCGCAAAAAATAATAATTATTATTGTTGACTTATTCGAGTTTAAGTAGGGAATAGGCGACACTTCTTCAAGCCCGTTTCGTTCGCACTGCGCAGTTCGCAGGGCCGGAGGCGGGGTTGGGGGAAGTTAAGTCCGTCGGCACAATGCGGCGGATGATAGGCAATAAATAAATTAATAGGAATAATATGGAAATCTTCGTAGGCAATTTGCCTTTCGATATATCGGAGCAGGAACTCAGCGATGTTTTTGCCCAGCACGGCACAGTCACCAACATCAAGATGTTGACAAACAGGGAAACCGGAAGGTTTCGCGGCATCGCCTTCGTGACGATGGAAAATGAAGAGCAGGCTAACAAGGCTATAGAAGCCTTGAACGGCGCCGACCTTGGCGGAAGGCCCATGAGGGTTGACAAAACCCGCCCGCGTGAAGACAAGTTCAGCGGCTTCGGCGGCGGCTTCAACAAACCCCGCGGCGGCGGCTTCGGCGGCGACAGGCGCGGAGGCGGAGGCGGCGGACGCGGCGGCTTCGGCGGCGGCGACAGGCGCGGAGGCGGCGGACGCGGCGGCTTCGGCGGCGACAGGCGCGACGGCGGCTTCAAGAAGTCCTACTAAGATTCTTACAAACGGAATTTCGAACCCCTTCAAACGAAGGGGTTTTTTTATGCGGACGACGGAAGGAGTGCGGTTTTTTGCGCCCTTTTTTCATGCCTTATAATGCGATTGCAGCGCGGGGCCCTATCTGCGAATCGGCGGCATTAAAGAATGCATGCGCGCCGAAGCGCATGCGTTTTAAAGTTCAGTCGGCTTTTGAGATAATCTCACAGACCGCGAGGTCGGCCAGCATGAAACCGAAGATTCCGGTTATGGCGGCGCAGCTGCCCATGATTTTTTCGCTCTCGGAAAGTTTCAGGTGGCTTTCGCTTTCGGGACGCTCGCTTGAAAACACGCACTTGAAGCCCGTGTATATCCCGCGCCGGTGCAGGTATTTTCTGATTTTTGCGGCGAGCGGGCAGTTGAAGGATTTTGAAATGTCCGAAGTGCGGATTTTTGAAGCGTCAGTCTTGCGCGCAGCACCCATGCTTGAAACTATCGCCTTACCATCCTTCAGCGCGCATTCGAGCAGCGCCACCTTGGGCGTGAGGGAGTCTATGGCGTCCACGTAAATGTCGGCGTTCAGCGCGCAGATTTTCTGCGCGTTGTCGGGGTCTATGCGCATCTCCAAAGCCTCGACTCTCGCGGCCGGGTTTATTTCCAGAATGCGCCGCCTCGCAAGCTCGCACTTTGGCGTGCCCAGCGTGCCTTCAAGCGCGAGAATCTGGCGGTTGATGTTGCTCTCCTCCGCCCTGTCAAAGTCTACAACCGTGAAATTTTCCACGCCGCTTCTGGCTAGCGCCTCGATTGCGTATCCGCCTACGGCCCCCGCGCCAAGCACGCAAACGCGCGAGATTGAAAGGCGGCGCATGGCGTCATCACCGTATAGGAGGCGCGTGCGCGAAAAACGCTCAGAAGGCATCGCAGAAGAATTTTTCAAAAGTGAATTTGAGCCGCGTGTCCACTTCCTCCGCGCTTTCAGAGCGCAGGGAATGGAGCTTTTCGTAGGCGGCCTGCAGCGCGGAAAAATCGAAATTGTCCGAATCCGTTTCGAGCATGATTTCCGAAAGCGGAAGATTGCGCGCAAGCTCCTCGCCCTTCTTTGAATTCATCTCGCGAAGGCCCAGCGAAAACTTTACTCCGCGCTCAAGATACCTTGCGGCGAGCTCCGCCGAGCAGTTCGCCGCGTGCAGGGAGATTTTTTTGACGCCGTCAAAATCCTTCAGAATCTGCAGGACGTCCTCATGCGCCTTGACCGCGTGAAGGACGACGGAGAGCCCGAGCTTGCTTGCCATTTCCATCTGCCGCACAAAGGCCTCGCGCTGGAGCCTGTCGGGCGTGGGGCAGGTGTAGTCCATGCCGATTTCGCCTATGGTAATGCTCGAGTGCTTTTGAATCATGCCCTCAAGCAAAGCGTAATCTTCCGCGCCCGTGAGAAAGGCGGGATGGTAGCCGAAGAGCATGCGCGCTACGGCGTGCTGCATGGCGGGCATGGGGCTTTGAAGGATGAAAGCCCCCACCCTGTCCCAGTCTTCCGCGATGTGGCAGCAGACGGCGCGCTTGACGAAAAAATTTTCGCCAGTGGCTTCAAGTGAGGCGGCGTAATCGGCAAGCGTCTTGGCGCTTATGTGGCAGTGCGCGTCGCAATATGTCATGGCTGTACGGTGTCGAACGTTTCTATCAGCAGTTCTTCTGAAATTCCGGAGCGCGTGAAGGCGCCGCCAATGGAATTAAGAAGCACAAAGTTGAGCCTGCCCGCGCGCGACTTCTTGTCCATACCCGCCGCAAGGGCCAGCGCGTGCGAATCAATCTTTGAGCGCAGGACTACGGGGAGGGAATTCATCTCAAGCACCGCTCGCACGCGCTCCGTTTCGGACGGCGCGATGAGCCCCATTTTTTCAGACATCCTTGCGGCGAGCAGGAGCCCGAGTGAAACGGCCTCTCCGTGCAGGTAGTTTCCGTAGCCCGCGCAGTTCTCTATGGCGTGCGCGAATGTGTGCCCCAAATTCAGAAGCGCGCGGCCGTTTTCCGCCGCCGTCTCGCGCTCGTCCCCCGCCACGACGCGCGCCTTTATGGCGCAGCATTTGGCGATAATTTCCGGAAGCCGTTCCGAATCCGCGCCAAGCGCGCCCTTTTCAAGGGGCGCGAAAAATTCCGCGTCGCAAATCATGCCGTACTTTACGACTTCCGCGAGCCCCGCCGCGAATTCTCGCCTTGGCAGCGTGCGGAGAAAATCCGTGTCTATAAAAACCTCCTGCGGCTGGTAGAATGTGCCCACTAGGTTTTTTCCCTGCGCCATGTTGACGGCCGTCTTGCCGCCTACGGAAGAATCCACCATGGAGAGCAGCGTTGTGGGAATCTGGTAAAAGCCGATGCCGCGCATGTATATGGACGCGGCGAAGCCCGCCAAATCTCCAACCACGCCGCCGCCGAGGGCGAATACCGCGCCGCTTCTGTCGAGGCGCGAGTCCGCAAAAAATCCGCAGAGCTTTTCCAGCATGGCGAAGCACTTTGCGCTCTCACCGCCTTCCACTATGAACACCTTGCCGGCAAACGCGGAGAGCCTCTCTTTATAAAGCTCCGCAACTGCGGAATCCGCAACGCAGACGGCGGCGCGCCCCTGCGCGGAAAGTTCAAGCGCCTTCTTTTCCGCAAGCGCGAAAGCGCCGGAAGCTATCCTGATGTCATAGCTTCTGTCGGAAAGTTCAACTCTCTGCGATATCATGGGTTTTCCTCCAAGCCGAACACGCCCCTTGCATAAGCGGACGAATTGAATTTCTGCAAATCTTCCGGCTTTTCGCCGAGGCCCACGTAGAGTATGGGCAGGCGCAGCTGCCTGAATATGCCCGCCAGAGCGCCGCCCTTGCCCGTGCCGTCGAGCTTTGTGATTATCATGCCCGTGAGGCCGAAACCCTTATGGAAGGCCTTCGCCTGCTCTATGCTGTTTGAGCCGAGCGAGCCGTCCACCACCAGCACGGAATTCTGCGGAGCCGTCGGGTCGTTCTTCTGGAGCACCCTTTTTATCTTGGCGAGTTCTCCCATCAGATTCTCCTTGTTGTGGAGGCGGCCTGCGGTGTCGAGTATCAGGTAGTCCGCACCGCGCGCCTTGGCGGCCTGCCAGGCGTCCCACGCCACGGCCGCGCT
>JAVBSZ010000197.1:0-4257 GCA_031556415.1 Opitutales bacterium
CGGCTTAGGATTATTATAGGCATCTTGGGATGCGCCGCGCGTACGGTTTTGAAAAACCTTTCGTGCGTATTTGCAAGGTGGGCGGCGTCAGGCGCGTTGTAGTCGTAATCATACACGAAGAGCGCGGCGTCTATCTGCGAAACCAGTTCCGCCATGCGGTCTTCTCCTTTCGCGCTGCCTGAAAAGCCGAGGTTCATCTCCTCGGCGTCGAGGGCGCGGCAGAGCATGGTCGTGTAGGTGTTGGCGGGCTTTGAAGCGCAGGCCCCGTGCGTGATTGAGGAACCGTAAAATACTATCGGCTTTTTGATTTTGTGCGGCGCGGGCTCCGCAAGCTCGCTTCCGGACGCAAGGCCTATTTCAAGCCTGTCCACACCGCTGAAAAGCGGGAGCCACAGCGTGTATTCGTGCATTCTTCCGCCCGAACCCGTGGTGATTGTGTTTTCAAAAAACTTCTCCCCCGCAAGGTCCGCGTGCGCGAGCCTGAAGAGCTTCAAGTGGCGCTCCCTGCCGTCCGCGCCCTTTGAAAACAAATCAAAACCGGCCGAGGCCGCGCGAGAGACGTGGTACATGTCGTTTGCCTTTCTCAATTTGGCGCGCACGCTTATGACCGGCGAATTTGTTGCAAACCTCACCGCCCCGCCGGAAGTGTGGTTGCCCAGATGCCGCAGGCCCGCTGAGATTTCGGGGTTATCCCAGTCCGACCTCGGCAGCCTGTGGAGCGTTTCGGAATCCCTCCAGGCAAAGCCCTCCACGGAAAACGGCTTTTCAAGCGCGCTTCGGTATTCGAATTTTTCAGCGGGCCTTTTCTCCGCGCCCATATTCGCGTCTATTCGCGAGATGTCGGAAGAAAATGCGCAGACTGCGCAGAATAAAAACGCATGCATGATGAAAAGCTTTTTCATCCGCATATCCTATTGCCCAGCGTGCGTTCCGGTCAAACGCAAAATCCGGAAGGAATCAAAGTTAGGGCGGCTATGCCTGCGGAGGGACTGCAATTTTTTCGGTATGTTCTGTTTTTTTTCTTGTCGGAGGGCCATAAACCGTATTGCCTTATAACAATCATACGCACGCGTATTTTTCGGGAATTGTCCCGACCCTTACGAAGGACTGCGCCCTGCGATTTTTCAAAACGCACACCGCGCGGCCGCATTTATGCGAATCAAGCATGGCATCGGCCGCATGAACGGAACTTCGACGCTCCGCGCGTCAAACACCCAAATCCCAAATATGCCAAAAGAGCAAGAAAACGAAAACGGCGCGCCGCTTGAAGGCGCAGCGGAATCCAATTTGAACCCCATTCCTGCAGAGGAAGGCGCTCCGCAGACGGCGGAGAACACAAGACCCGAACAGGCGCGTAACGGGCCCGACATCATAAAAATCGAGGGTATATTCGTCCCGACGATGAACAACAACGGCGTTCTGATGAACGCCGCAAGGAACGGAAAAATCCGCCCGAGTGACCCTTTTGTGCCGAAGGAACTCGTCAGGCGTTTCGGCGTCAGGCGCGGCCAGTATATAGTTGCAAAGGCGCACCAGGCTGGCGGCCACCAGAACCCCAAGGTGCGCTTCATTGAAACCATAGACGGCGTGCCGTGCATGGAGCGTAAGCGCGCAATCTCCTTCCAGAATCTCACCACGATAGCGCCAGACGAAAAGCTGCGCCTTGAGAGCAGGGACGGGCGCCTGACCACCCGCGTGATGGACCTCTTCTGTCCCGTCGGCAAGGGTACGCGCGGCCTCATTGTGGCGCCGCCGCGCACGGGAAAGACGACACTCCTTAAAGACATAGCCCAGGGCGTTTTGGAAAACCATCCTGAGTGCCACGTTATGATACTGCTCGTAGACGAGCGCCCCGAAGAGGTGACGGACTTCAAGATGGACCTGCCAAAGGCGGAAATTTTCGCCTCCTCCAACGACGAAAATCTGGACACCCACATACGCATTGCCGACATCGCCATAGACAGGGCGCGCTCCCTCGCAGAAACCGGCAAGGACGTCGTCCTTCTGATGGACTCCCTCACGCGCCTTTCGCGCGCGCACAATTCCCTCAAGGCAAAGGGCGGCCGCACGATGAGCGGCGGGCTTGACATCCGCGCGCTTGAGCGCCCGCGCCAGATATTCTCCTCCGCCAGAAACACCGAAGAGGCCGGAAGCCTGACGATAGTCGCCTCCGTGCTGATTGAAACAGGCTCGCGCATGGACGACCTGATTTTCCAGGAATTCAAGGGCACGGGAAACATGGAAATGGTTTTGGACAGGAAGGTCGCCGAGATGCGCATCTGGCCAGCCATAAACCTGGGCGCCTCGGGAACGCGCCGCGAAGAGCTGCTGCTGAGCGCAAAAGACCTTGAAGCGTCCGCCTTTCTGCGCCGCGCAATGGCGGGTTCCAAGGTTGAGGACAGCGCGGAAACGCTCGTCGAACGCATGGGCCAGACAAAGTCTAACGCGGAATTCGTGTCGATGATTTTGTAGGCAAAACGCGCGGAATGCCGGACGGAATCCTCTCAGTTTAAAAGAGATTTCTATGCGGGCTTGCGCATTACTATGTTGACTATTTCATAAAAATACAGACTCTCTAGTCATATCATTCCGCAACATTAAGCCGAAGCCATGCAATACCTTCCCGGAACCATAGTCAGCCGAGACCCTTTTATTTTTATCAGCTTCTTTGAAGACTTTGTGACGTCGCGGGAGAAGTTCGCGGAATATTTTGAAAGGCTCAGGAAGGCGGAGCCCGGCAAGCGAATATATGCCGTATTCCAAATCGGCTACGAGGCCGAAACGGAAGAGCGCATGGCATATATGAAGGAGAACTTGGACATAATGGCCAAAACCCTTCCATACGTGGAGGCCACCGTCCTCTGCAATTCCCTCATTGAGCTGGAAAATTTCAGGCGCATAGGTGCACACGCGATATTCTGCAACCAGAACACCTTTCTTGACGAGCGCAGGTACAGGACGCGGAAGGCTAAAAAAATTTACGACGCAGTCTATCTTGCGCGCATCACGCCGTTCAAAAGGCACACGCTTTTGGAGGGAATCAAAAACCTCTACCTGATAGGGGACTACAAGGTCAAAGAGCAGGCTTACGCGGAAAACACGCTGAAAATGCTCCTGCCCAACGCGGTGTGGAAGCGCCGCGTCTACGGCCTGCTGGTCTATTGGCACCTGACTAAGGCGCATTGCGGGCTCTGCCTTTCAAAGCGCGAGGGCTCCATGTACGCCTCGGCGGAATACGGGCTTTGCGGGCTGGGCATAGTCAACACAAAGAACATGGGCGGCAGGGAGAATTCCTTTTCGGAAAAATACACTTACACCATAGATTCGGACGAGCCCACGCCTGCGGAGGTGCAGGCGGGCATAGACTTCATCAAGGCCGCGAATTACGACCCCGCAAAAGTGCGCCAGGCCACCATAGACAAATTCACGGAACACAGGCTGCGCTACGGCGAACTGATAGACTCCATATTTGAAAAGTGCGGAAAGAAAGGCCGGAGCGCGAAGGCTAAAAAAATATTCCACAAAATGGCCCTGCGCTGCAAGGTGCATTTCTGGACGAGACTCTCCCGCGGAATGAAGCTGTAGGGCGGAATAAAATTTGCAGACAAAAAAAGCGGAACCATAACGGTTCCGCTTTTTTATGAATCGAATGCCAACGCAGAGACTGGAGCCCCCCTGTTTATTTGCCGGCCTCCTCGCCCTTCCCTTCAAAATGCGCGTTGAGGATTGTATATATGGAGCGCATCGTGATGGGCTTGAAGAGAACGTCGTCAAAGACCTTGTCGGGGTCTTGCAGCTGGGTGTCCGCAGTCACCGCCACAATGGGTATTCCGGAGAGTTCCGGATTTGCCTTGAGCTCGCGCGCGAACTGCTCGCCGTTCATCTCCGGCATCCAAAGGTCCGTCATGATAAGGTCGGGCCTGATTTTTTCCATGACCTCAAAGGCCTCCTTCACGGACTGGCTCTCAAGCACGTTGACGCCCATGTTCCTTAGCATGTTCCTGAGAACCTTGATGTTCACCATGACGTCGTCGACGACCAGCACGTTTACCCTGAACTTGAGCTTTTCGATGTCCAGGGGCAGGTGCTGCACGGATTTTTTCTGCACGGAGTTGTCGCTGGGCTGGTCCGTGGTTTCGACGTTCTCAAACGTGAACCTGAAGGTGCTGCCCACGTTCGGCGCGCTTTCCACGTCCACTTTGCCGTCCATCCTTTCAAGCAGGCGCTTGACTATGGTGAGGCCCAGCCCCGTGCCCT
>JAVBSZ010000056.1:0-14552 GCA_031556415.1 Opitutales bacterium
CTCCAAAAAAAAATAGGCGTAAGCGGAGACTAAACAAAAACAAAAATGAGCATACCTGCACTAAAGAAAATATATCAGGATAAGGTCGTTGCCGAGCTTAAGAAGAGCCTCGGATGCGAAAATCCCCACCAAGTGCCAACCCTGGAGAAGATAGTTATCAGCTCCGGCGTGCGCAGCGAAAACAGCAAGGACTGGGTTTTGGAAGTAGCCAAGGAGATAGCCAAAATCTCGGGCCAGCAGCCCATAGTCATCAAGGCCAAAAAGAGCGTGGCAAACTTCAAGCTGCGCGAAGGCCAGCCCAACGGCGTTAAAGTGACCCTGCGCGGACAGCGCATGTGGGACTTCGCCTACAAGTTCATAGCGGTCGTGCTGCCCGCCATCCGCGACTTCCGCGGCATCGGCACCAAGCTCGACGGCAACGGCAACTACAACTACGGCATCAGCGACCACACCATATTCCCCGAAACCACGGTTGACCCCAACCGCAAGAACCTGGGCATGGACATCACTTTCGTAACGACCGCCAAAACGGACGACGCGGGCAGGGAGCTTCTCAGGCTTCTGGGCATGCCGTTCCGCAAATCGTCAACTCAGAAATAAGCAACAGTATGGCTAAAAAATCATCCATAGAGAAAAATTTGAAGCGCCAGAGGCTCGTCGAAAAGCACGCGGCCAAGAGGGCGGAGCTTAAGAAGGTAATTTCCAACCCGAATTCGACGGACGAGGAGTTCTTCAACGCCACCAAGGCGATGGCGAAACTACCGCGCAATTCATCGCCCATCCGCGTTCGCAACCGCTGCGCAATCACGGGCAGGCCGCGCGCGTTCATCCGCAAGTTCGGGCTTTCCCGTATCACGTTCCGCGAACTGGCCAGCAACGGCAAGCTTCCCGGCATAACCAAAGCATCATGGTAAGGAGAGGAACGAATCATGGCATCACACGATAGCATAGGCGACTTTTTGACAATCATCCGCAACGCCTCCAGGGCGGGCAAGGAAAGCTGCAGCGCGAACTACTCCAAGGTTCGCGAGGGCATAGCCAACATCCTCAAGGAAGAGGGCTATATCAACGCGGTTGAAATCACCGGCGAAAAGGTCGCAGAAAAACAGGTTAAAATCACCCTCAGGTACGTGGACGGAGTTCCCGCGCTGACTGAAATCGAAAGAATCAGCAAGCCCGGACGCCGCCTCTACAACGAATACCGCGACATCCCGCGCGTAATCGGCGGAATGGGCATCTGCATTCTGACGACCTCCAAGGGTATAATGAAGGACTCTGACTGCCGCGCCAAGAAGGCCGGCGGCGAGCTCATCTGCAAGGTTTGGTAATATCTAGGAAAAGACAATATGAGCAGAATAGGAAAACTTCCCGTTGAGATCCCTGCAGGCGTTAAGGCGACTGTTGACGGCATGACCGTCAATGTCGAAGGCCCTAAGGGTAAATTGTCTCAGACTTTCAACAGCGCTGTCAGCATCAAGCTCGACAACGGAACAATAACGGTTGCCCCCGCAAGCGCGTCACGCTTCTCAAGCGCGATGTACGGCACGGCGCGCAGCATCATAGCAGGCATGGTCAAGGGCGTTGTCGAAGGCTATCAGAAGGTTCTTGAAATCAAGGGCGTCGGCTTCAAGGCTGACCTCAAGGGCAAAGACCTCACTCTGATGCTCGGCTATGCGCACCCCTGCAAGCTGGTGGTGCCCGAAGGCATCACAATCGTAATCGGCGAAACGCCGGACCGCAGCCCCCTCATCACCGTTTCGGGCGCGAGCAAGCACATGGTCGGCCAGGTGGCCGCGGACATCAAGCACTTCTACCCGGTAGAACCCTACAAGGGCAAGGGCGTGAGGATACACGGAGAGTTCGTCCGCCGCAAGGAAGGCAAGAAGACCGCTTAATTGCGGCCTAACCTAAATTAAGGAAAGAGTATATATGAAACTCGAAAAGAAATTGGATTTGCAGCAGAAGCGCCACTGGCGCGTGCGCAGAAAAGTGTCCGGCACCGTCGAACGTCCGCGCCTGAGCGTCTGCTTTACTAACAAACACATCATCGCGCAGTGCATTGACGACAAGGCGGGCAAGACCCTCGTAAGCCTCACTTCCATGAGCAAGGAGCTTGCGGGCCAGAAGGTTCTCGCGAACATCGCGGGCGCCGAAGTCATCGGCAAGCAGCTCGGCGAAAAGATGAAGAAGGCGGGCGTTGAAGCTGTCGTGTTAGACCGCGGAAGCCGCAAGTACCACGGCTGCGTCAAGGCATTTGCCGACGCGGTGCGCTCAACCGGAATCAACTTCTAATTATATTTACAATGCCTAGAGAATTCAGAAAACAGAGGGTGGAAGAAAATTCCGGCCCGGAACTCATCGAAAAAGTCGTGCACATCAACCGTTGCGCGAAGGTCGTCAAGGGCGGCCGCCGCTTCACGTTCTCTGCGCTCGTCGTAATAGGCGACGGCGCGGGCAAAGTGGGCCTGGGCTACGGCAAGGCCAAGGAAGTGCCGGACGCAATCAAGAAGGCGACCGACCGCTCACGCGCAAACATGAAGAGCTACAGCCTCAAGGACACGACCATTCCGCACGAAGTGCGCGGCGAGTTCGACGGCGGCATAGTCATTCTGCGCCCCGCATCCGCGGGTACCGGCGTCATAGCCGGCGGCGGCGTGCGTGCGGTGCTCGAAGCCGCGGGCGTCAAGGACGTGCTCAGCAAGTCTTTGGGCTCTAACAACGACATGGCCATGGTCAACGCCACTTTTGACGCGCTCAGCAAACTGCGCACGGCCGAAGCCATCAACAAACTCAGGGGCAAAATCGCCCAATAACGGAGAATTTTTCAAATGAAATTGCACAATCTTTCCAATCCCAAGGGTGCCAAGCACTCCACAAAACGCCTGGGTTGCGGAGTCGGCAGCGGGCACGGAAAAACTTCCGGCCGCGGCCACAAGGGTATGAAAGCCCGCAGCGGCGGCGGAGTACGCCCCGGCTTCATGGGGGGCCAGATGCCCCTTTACCGCACGCTCCCGCACCGCGGCTTCAACAACGCCAACTTCCGCACGGAATACGCAGTTGTTAACGTGGGCTGCCTTGAGAGCCTGGGCATGGACGCCATCACCCGCAACGACCTCGTCAGCGCCGGCCTCGTCCGCGCTTCCGATCCCCTCGTCAAGATACTCGGGCAGGGCAAGCTTACCAAGAAGATATCTATTACGGCGGACAAGTTCTCCGAAAGCGCGGTCAAGAAGATCGAAGCTGCCGGCGGAAAAGCCATCGTCAATAACGCAAAATAAGTTTTTAGATGTTCACCGCGTTCACAAATTGCTTTAAAATTCCGGAACTGCGCCAGCGCATAATGCTGACGCTGGGTCTGGTGTTTATCGCCCGCGTCGGCGCGGGGATTCCCCTTCCCGGGATAGACCCTACGCCGCTTCAGAATTACTACGCGTCGGCCAGCACGTCGGGCGGCGGTTTGGTGGGCCTCTACAACATGTTCACCGGCGGAGCAATGATGCAGGGCGCGCTCTTCGCACTCGGCATCATGCCGTACATCAGCGCGTCGATTATCCTTCAGCTGATGGGCGCAGTGGTCCCGTCTTTGGCGAGGCTCTCGCAGGAAGGCGAAATAGGAAGGCAGAAGATATCGCAGTACACGCGCTATCTGACCATCCTCATCGCGACCATCCAGGGCTCCCTGATGGTGTACGCCATAGTCTTCAAGCCTGAAACGCTCTTTACGGGCTTCAGCCAGGCGCAGTACGGCTCCATCGTGGTGGCAGGCAACATCCCCGTCTTCATGGTGGTAAGCGTGTTCCTGCTCGTGATAGGCTGCATGATACTCATGTGGCTTGGCGAACAGATCACGCAGCGCGGCATAGGCAACGGCATATCGATTCTTATTGCGGTCGGCATAGTTGCGGACCTCCCGGGCGCGGTCAGCCAGGCTTACCAGCTCGTCTTCACGAGGGCGGTCGGCACGGAAGGCGGAGTCATCAGCACGCCCCACGCCATAGCCATGGTGGCTCTCTTCTTCATCGTCACGGCGGCCATCATCATGGTTCTGCAGGCGCTCAGAAAAATCCCCGTGCAGTACGCAAAGCGCGTAGTGGGCAGGAAGATAATGGGCGGACAGAGCTCATACCTCCCGCTTAAAATCAACTACGCGGGCGTCATGCCCATCATCTTCGCCAGCGCCATAATCATGTTTCCCGAACAGATTTTCGGCTACTTCGGCTACACCTGGCACAACGTGCTCTACGGAACGCTGATATTCGTCTTCAGCTATTTCTGGGTTTCCATCATGTTCAAACCCCTCCAGATTGCCGACGACCTCAAGCGCAACAGCGGCTACGTTCCCGGAATACGCCCGGGCGAGGCCACGGCAAAATACCTTGACTTTGTAATGACGCGCCTGACTTTGGCGGGCTCGATATTCCTCGTCGTCATCGCGCTCATCCCGAGCCTTATGATGTCGGCTATGAACATCCCGCAGAAGATAGCGCACTTTTTCGGCGGCACGGGCGCGCTCATTATCGTCGGCGTAGCTTTGGACACCATGAGGCAGGTTGAAACCTACCTTCTCCAGCGCCACTATGACGGCTTCCTCAAGAAGGGCCGCATCAGGGGCAGGAGCGTTGGCGAAGCGCGCCAGATACTCGACACCAAGCAGCTCAAAAACCTTTGGGCCCTTTGGACACCGCTTTTGATAATACTGGCCGTGGGCATAATAGCCTGGGTCATCCGCAGGTACGGCCTACTGTAGGCCGCGCTTCCGGTTCAAAAAATCGTTCTTTCAAAACAGTTAAAATAAATAGAAGGCGCGCTGCGTATGATACCGATAAAATCTGAAAAAGACCTGCGTATCATGCGTCAAGCATGCGTGATAGCCGCAACCGTGCTCGACAAACTCTGCGACATGGCACATGACGGCGTATCCACCTGGACACTGGATCAGGCGGCCAAGGACATTATGGCGGAGCACTCCTCTAGGAGCGCATGCTATAAATATAGGGCGGGCGATTTGAAGTTTCCATGTTACACGTGCTTATCCATTAACGATGAGGTCATACACGGAATCGCAACCCCGCAACGGGTTTTGAAAACGGGAGACATTGTCAAGATGGACGTGAGCGTCATCTATAACGGCTTCGTCGGCGACAACACGCGCACGGTGCTCATAGGTCAGGTTTCCCCGCAGGTTGCGGACATGGTGAAAACGACTGATGAGGCGCTTAAGCTTGGAATCGCCATGGCGAGAAGCGGCAACCGCGTGGGGGACATTTCCCACGCAATCCAGAAATGCGTTGAAGGCGCCGGCTACGGCATCGTGAAGGAGTTCACGGGGCACGGGGTGGGGCGCAAACTGCACGAGGAGCCGCAGATTCCCAATTACGGAAAGGCGGGCACGGGCCCGGTTTTGCGCGCAGGGATGACTCTCGCCATAGAACCCATGGTCACGCTGGGCTCCCCTAAAATAGTTTTCGGGGACGACGGCTGGACGGTGAGGACGGCGGACGGCCTGCCAAGCTGCCACATAGAGCACACGGTGCTCGTGACGGACGGCGAAGCGGAAATTTTAACAATTCCAAAAAAAGACTTTCATTCCTGAAAAAAACATCCATAGTTAACCATCTTTTTTAACACTAAAACATTATGCCACGTTTACTCGGAGTTGACATACCCAACAACAAGCGCGTCGAATACGCGCTCAGATACATATACGGGATAGGACCCACCCGCGCGAAGCTGATTTGCGAATCGGTCGGAATCCCCGAAGCAATGCGCGCAAACGAGCTGACGGAAGAGCACGTCAACAAGATCATGACGTTCGTCGCCGAAAAGCAGTTCAAGCTCGAGGGCGACCTGCGCCGCGACGTGACGGGCAACCTGAAGCGTCTCACCGCAATCAAGAGCTACCGCGGCCAGCGCCACCTCAAGGGCCTTCCGGTCCGCGGTCAGCGCACCAGCACCAACGCACGCACCCGCAAGGGCGCCCGCAAGACGGTCGGCGTTGTAACCAAGTCCGCAAAATAGCGCACGCACAAATTTAGGAACAAAATGAGCGAAGAAAAGAAAGACATAGCGCAGACCGCCCCCGAGGCGGCGCCCGCAGAAACTTCAGCCCCCGTGAGTTCGCAGCCCTCCGCGAAGGACCTGCTCTCCGAAGAGCTTGGCGAAATCAAGATCAGGAAGGCAAAGGGAAGCAAGAACGTCACCAGCGGCATCTGCAACATCAACGCAACTTTCAACAACACGAAAGTCTCTTTTGCCGACCAGAGCGGCAACATCATCAGCTGGTCGAGCGCCGGCAAGATGAACTTCCGCGGAAGCCGCAAGAGCACCGCATACGCCGCACAGGTCGTCACGCAGGACGCCGGCAAGGTTGCGATGAGCCACGGCATGAAGGAAGTCACCGTCAAGGTGCGCGGCCCGGGCATGGGCAGGGATTCCGCCATACGCGCCCTCCAGGCGCTCGGCTTCATAGTCGCCTCCATCACGGACGTCACGCCGGTTCCGCACAACGGCTGCCGCTCACCCAAACGCAGAAGAGTATAATTTTTAATCAGGAGAACTTTCCATGTCTCGTTATACAGGACCAACGACCAGAATCAACCGCCGCTTCGGCCAGGCTCTTTTCCCCGAAAAGAAGGCCATGCAGCACAAGCCCTATCTCCCCGGCCAGCACGGCCCGCGCCTTCGCCGCCGCGTGACGGACTATTCCATGGGCTTGAACGAAAAGCAGAAGCTCCGCTTCATGTTCGGCCTCACGGAAAAGCAGGTCCGCCTCACGTTCGAGCGCGCAAAGCGCATTCCGGGCGTCACGGGTGAAATCTTCATGCGCTTCCTTGAAATGCGCTTGGACAACGTGATTTACAGCCTCGGCTTCGCCCGCACACGCAAGGCGGCCCGCCAGTTTGTGACGCACGGCCATGTGACCGTCAACGGCCACAAGGTTGACATCCCCTCATACTCCTGCGTTGCCGGAGAGGTGATTGAAGTCTGCGACAAGAGCCGCTCGCGCCAGCTCGCGCAGCGCAGCCTTGAAGACTCCGCCGCGCGCAGCGTCCCCGCATGGATGGAACGCGTTGACGGCGCCTTCAAGGGCACCATCAGCCGCGACCCGATACGCGACGAAATGGACAAGACGATAAACGAACAGCTCATCGTCGAATTCTACTCGCGCTAATAACCAACTTTAACCCAGCAAACGGAGTACTAAAATGGCAAAACGCCTAGGCAAATTTGAACTTCCCAAGCGCCTCGCAAAAGAGGAGTCTTCGGCAACGGACACTTTCGCGAAATTCATCGCGGAGCCTTTCGAAACCGGTTTCGGCCACACCATAGGCAACGCGCTTCGCCGCGTGCTTCTGAGCTCCATTGAGGGTGCGGCAATCAGCTCCATCAAGATTGAGGGAGTTGACCACGAGTTCCAGAGCGTCGACGGCATAGTCGAAGACGTGACGGACATCGTGCTCAACCTCAAAAAAATCAAGATAAAGAGCGCCAAGCGCGAGACCAAGCACCTGATGATAGACGTCGAAAAGAGCGGCGCCATCACGGCCGCCGACATACAGCCCGACGCCGACATCGAAATAGTCAATCCGGAGCAGGTCATCTGCACGCTTGACGGCAAGAAGCGCTTCATGGCCGAGGTTGAAATCTCCGTAGGGCGCGGCTGGAAGCCGGCCGAAGAGAACAAGGATGAAGACCAGCCCATAGGCGTCATCGCGGTCGACAGCCTTTTCAGCCCCATCCAGCTCGTCAAGTACGGCGTTGAAGCAACACGCGTGGGCCAGATGACGGACTTTGACAAACTCACCGTTGAAATCACCACCGACGGCAGGATAACCCCTGACGAGGCGATGAAGGAGGCGGCGGTCATACTCAGGCACCACATCGAGCTTTTCGACAAGCTCAGCGACCAGGAAATCGAGTTCGAAACGGCGGGCAAGGAAGTCAGCGAGGAGCAGAACAGGCTCAGGAAGCTGCTCAACATGTCTGTCAACGAAATCGAGCTTTCAGTCCGCGCGGCGAACTGCCTCAACAACGCGAACATCACCACGGTCGGCGAACTGGCCATGAAGAGCGAACAGGAAATGCTCAAGTACAGAAACTTCGGCAAGAAGTCTTTGAACGAAATCAAGAGCAAGCTCGAACAGCTGGGCCTTTCGCTCGGCATGAAGATAGACGAGCGCCTGATAGACTCGTCATCCAGCGTGATATAATTTTTTTACAACCAATAACGGATATTTTTTACAATGCGTCATAACAAACACAGCCATACCCTTGGCGTCAAAAAAGAGCACCGCGCCTCCATGATGGCGAGCCTGGCAACGGCACTCTTCCGCCACGACAGAATTCAGACAACCCTCGCCGCGGCGAAGGCACTGCGCCCCTATGCGGAGAAGATAATAACCCTCGCCAAGGACGCCGCCGAAACCGACGACAAGGCGAAGAAGCTTCACTACCGCAGGCTGGCAATCTCCCGCGTGCGCGACGAAGAGGCGGTTCACCTGCTTTTCGTTGAAAAAGTTTCAAAGTTTCTCAAGCGCAAGGGCGGCTACACCCGCATCTTCAAGCTTGTTCCCCGTACCGGAGACGCCGCAGACATGGCCCTTATAGAGCTCATCGAAGCGGAAGACGAAGGCTACAAGAAGGCCGAGAAGAAGCCCGCCAAGAAGAAAGCCGCCGCAAAGAAGGCGACCACAAAAAAGGCTGCGGCCAAGAAGGTCTCCAAAAAAGCGGAAGCTGCCGAAACGGTTGCGGCTGAAGAAGCGGCACCTGAAGCCAAGGAATAGTTCTTTATCATAGGGCCAAGCCCCAAGGCGAAGGCCCGATAGGAAAGTTTCAGGACGCGCCCGCAAAAAACTGCGGTGCGCGTCTTGCGTTTGGAGCGTATTCATTTTTTATCAGGAAGAAAAAACCGTCCATGCCGACGGGTTTGAATGTCCGGTTTCTCTTGAAGGCGCGCCCGCAACGCGAAGTTTGAAAAGCGAAAAAATGAACGAAGATCTGTCAGTCTACTTTGCCTTCCTCATGAGCCTGGGGATTGCCGTCTTCGCGGCCTTTTCCTACGTCTTTTCAAGGAGGCGCGGAAAGGCTTACGACCGCCGCGCGAGGAGCAAGACGTACCACTGCCTGCGTTGCGACTGCGTCTACACGTCTTCCGAGAAGGGCCAGGCGGCGGCCTGCCCCATCTGCAACTACAAAAATGCCAGATTAAAATTTTAACAGACAACACATAAAAAACATGCAACAGAAAATAGCGGTTTTGGATTTCGGCTCGCAATACACCCAGGTGATTGCGAGGCGCATACGCGAGTGCAGCGTGTACTCGGAAATTTTCCCATACAACACGAAGGCGGCGGAGCTCAAGAAGCGCGGCGTCAGCGGCGTCATCCTTTCCGGCGGCCCCGCAAGCGTGGTGGCCAAAGGCTCACCAAAGCCGGACGCGAAAATCTTCCAGCTCGGCGTGCCGGTCCTCGGCATCTGCTACGGCCTGCAGCTGATGGGCGATATGCTCGGCGGCAAGGTGGTCGCCAGCAAGGAGCGCGAATACGGCAACGGCCTGCTTTCCTTCAAGACGGAAGGCCTGCTCCTCAAGGGCGTCAAGAGCCCCGCAAAGGTTTGGAATTCGCACGGCGACAGGATTGAAAAACTCCCTGCGGGCTTCAAGGCCGTCGGCACCACGGAGAACTCCAAATTCGCCCTCATAGAGGACGCGAAGAGGGGCTTTTACGGAATGCAGTTCCATCCGGAAGTCGTCCACACGCCCGAGGGCATGAAGATAATCAAAAACTTCCTATTCGGCGTCTGCAAATGCAACCCCGACTGGAAAATGGCCGACTACGCCAAGGGCATGATTGAAGACATCCGCAGGACGGTTGGCGACAAGAAGGTGATACTCGGCCTCAGCGGCGGGGTGGACTCCTCCGTGTGCGCCGCCCTCATCGGCAAGGCCATTGGCGACAACCTCACCTGCGTGTTTGTGGACAACGGCCTGCTGCGCAAGAACGAGCGCCAGTACGTGGAAAGCATCTTCAAGAAGAATTTCAACTTCAAGATGGTCACCGTTCGCGCGGAAAACACCTTCCTCAAGGCCCTCAAGGGCGTCAAAGACCCGGAACGCAAGCGCAAGATTATCGGCAAGGTATTCATCGACGTATTCAACAAAGAAGTGAAGAAAATCGGCAAGGTTGACTACCTCGCGCAGGGCACGATATACCCCGACGTCATCGAAAGCGTTCCGATTGCCGGTAACCCCGCCAAGGTCATCAAGAGCCACCACAACGTGGGCGGCCTTCCCAAGAACATGAAACTCAAGCTCCTTGAGCCCCTGCGCGAGCTCTTCAAGGACGAAGTGCGCGTGCTCGGCGAGGAAATCGGCCTTTCGCGCGAACTGCTCTGGCGCCATCCCTTCCCGGGGCCCGGCCTCGGCGTGCGCGTGGTGGGTGCTGTTGACAAAAAGTCTTTGGACATCCTTCGCGAGGCCGACGCCGTCCTGCACGAGGAAATGGTCTCCTCCGGCTTCTACCCCAAGGTCTGGCAGTCTTTCGCGGTCTTCGTGCCCGTCAAGACCGTCGGCGTAATGGGCGACGAGCGCACTTACGACAACGTCATAGCCCTTCGCATAGTCGAGAGCATTGACGCCATGACCGCAGACTGGGCCCACATCCCCCACGAGCTTTTGAGCAAGATTTCCACCCGCATCATCAACGAGGTCAAGGGTGTGAACAGGGTGGTGCTCGACATCTCTTCAAAACCTCCCTCGACCATCGAATGGGAATGATTTTGGCGGACTTGTTTGGCGAATAAGTTCGTTGCTGCAAAAAATCGCGACCGGAGAGGTACTACCCTGTACATCCCCGCCCGCGATTTTTTTTGCGCCTGCTTCTTCATCCAAACCGTACCGCCAAAACAAAACGAACTCTTAAGCAAAATTTTGCACAGGGCGTTGTTGCTTCGAAAACCTCGCACAGGTCATGTACGAACTCACAGTACACTCCCTGCGCGAGGTTTTCTTGCGCCTAGCCCTGCATCCAAAATCTACGTTCTCACAGCACAATATTTTTGGGGTATAGCGGCGTTGCTGCAAAAATCCCGCACAGGTCATGTACTGTTTGTACACTCTCTGCACGGGCCTTTTTACGCATATCGTAGCGGCCAAGCCGCTGGTTCAAACGTTCACTTCTGTGAATGAGAATTCAAATCCGCATTCTCGGAAATCAAATCTGAAAGCGTTGGCGGAATGGCGGAATTGTCCTTTTTAAGACTCCAGCGCCAGTCCAGATAGAAGGCCGGAGTGAATTCCCTGATGCGTTTTGAATACGCCTTCTTTGTGAAAATCGACGTTGCAAGGAATATAAAGAAGGGGATAAGCACGGCAACCCCGTATTTCATAATCATGTATTCTTCCGGGCAAAATAGCAGAATAAGAAAGGTGGCAATTATCGCGATGTAAAATTGTATAAGGCAACTTCTCATGCAATCCAATGCGAGCTTGATTGCCGTCATGTCCGCCTTTCCCAAGGTATCGCGCTGGGTCGCCTCAATGACGTAATCACGCGTGCCTGCGATAAATGCATATGAATAGAAGCTCGCTATGACGATTAAATAGCTCATGCTTGACATGATAAACCTTTTGTTGAATTTTGCCGGGTCTTTGGTGGTAGAAAGTCGTTATAAAGTGAATAAAAAAGTCTTGCGCCGTTATTTCCCAATTTCCGCGAACGGAATCTGAACGCCGCTGTCTTTGGTGATTTTTTTGATGCGTTTCACGAATAGCGCCGATATTCCGAACATGGCCGCAAAATAGGCCGCCATGATGCAAAGGTTGAGCCATGCGACATTCGGGGCGTATATCACCTCAAGCAGGATGGACGCCATGAAGGAAGCCAGCAGAATTCCGATAACGAGAGCCCAGTTGATGACGCACCTGACGATTTCGCATTTCTTTTCTTTGTCCAGCGCATCGGCGTTGATTGTGTCTATAATTGCGCGGCGCACGCTGAACGAGATGCCGACCAAAGCGCCGATTGTGCCGCCAAGGGAACCCAGCGTGCCGCCTATTATTCCCCAGTCCGAAGACGATATTGCAGATAGAACATTCATGATGAATCTTTCTTTTGGTTATGTGCTTACAGGTTAGCGGAGAGTGCCGCCGATGTAAAGACTAACTATCCGGCGCGCGGAGGGCGCATTTCAAAGCATTCCCCGACTTGAAGACGAAACGCAGCGGAAATTATTACAGTATTTTTAAAAACAAAAAAGAGGCTTTCGCGAGAAAGCCTCTTTTAAGTTTTTTATCGGGCCGCCGAGGATCGCCCTCGGGGCCTCTTGCAATTTCCATGCGCTGCGTTTGGCGTCTGGTTCTGCAGCCAAACCACGCCGCGAACGCGAATTCAATAGTTCCGTTTGCTTCGCACGACAGACTGCTTATGTACTACTTGTATACAATGTCAGTCAAAGCTTGATTTTGGTTTACGTTTTCAAGTTATTGTATCGTGCGGTTGACATTATTTAAGAAATGTCATCCAAAATCCTTTTTTTGTTGACATTATTTTATTAATGTCTCGAATGGTTGGCAAAAATGCCTTGCGGCCATGTCTGAAAAAAAATGTAAAACTTATATTCCGCAGAAGCTCCCCATAGACAACAAGCTTATCGATTGGGAGGCTATCACTCCGGCGCTGGGGGCGGCAAACCGTTCGGTGTCAAAATATGACGGGGTTCTGTGCGTTATGCAGAACCCAAGCCTTTTGCTTTCGCCGATGATAAGGGAAGAGGCGGTGCAGTCTAGCAAGATAGAAGGCACACAGGTTGACACGATAGATGTCATGAGGCTTGAGGCGGGCGCCGAATTTCAGAGTCCCGCCCAGGAAAAAGATTTCCAGGAAGTGATGAATTACCGCAACTCTGTGCGCCTCGGGCAGGCGGAGCTTTCGGACAGAAAGCTCTCGTTGGGGCTTATTAAAGATTTGCATTCCCTTCTGCTTCAAAACGTGAAGGACGACAGGGGGGCGAAATGTGTCAGCGGAACTTTCAGGACGACCCAAAATTATATCGGAGACCGTTCAAGGGGCATTGAAAACGCGCGTTTTGTCCCTCCAGACCCCATCATTGTTCCGGAGCTGATGGACAACTTCGCGCAGTACCTCTCCTCCGATGGCAAGGACCCCCTGCTGCAGGCCGCCATCATGCATGCGCAGTTTGAAATCATACACCCGTTTGAAGACGGCAACGGGAGGCTTGGCAGAATGCTTACGCCCCTCTTCCTGTGTCAGAAAGGCGTCATATCAAAGCCCATGTTTTACATCAGCGGGTATTTGGAAAGTCATTCCGCCGAATACAAGGATTCCTTGCTGAATATCACCCACGGAAGCGGATGGACGCAATGGATTATTTTCTTTCTCACCGCACTTAAAGTTCAGGCAGATGAAAATTTCAAAAGCGCAAGGCGCATATTGGACTACTACGACGCCACAAAGGCGCTCATCCTGAAGTCTACGGGTTCGCAATATTCCATACCGCTTCTGGATTCCATTATCGACGCGCCCATATTCAAGCCTTCCATGATAAAATTTGGAAGCATGCCGAGCCGAAACACCATCCACAAACTGCTTGGTCAATTTGAAAAGCTGGGGATTGTGAAGGTTATAATTAAGGGCAAGGGTCGGGCGGGGCTCACTTATTGCGCTCCAGAACTGTTAAACATAAGCGAAGGGGAAAAGCTCTGGTGACGGGCGCAAAAAAGAGGCTCTCGCGAGAAAGCCTCTTTTAAGTTTTTTATCGGGCCGCCGAGGATCGAACTCGGGACCTCTTGCACCCCATGCAAGCGCGCTACCAGGCTGCGCTACGGCCCGTAAAAAAATTAAGAATCGGAATCTAGCCCGGGCGGAACGCTTAGCAAGCTTTTTTTAAGGGTATTTTATTCCGTATGGGTTTTGGTGATAAAAAACGTATGCGGATTTTGCGCGTTTTAAAGATGGGAATTTTAAGCTTTTTTCGGGTGCAAAAAGCGCCTCAAAAACGGCCATAAAAACGGAGGTGAAAAAGCGGGCGGATTTCCGGCGTCAAATAAATGCTGAATCTCCTTTGAAATCAAAGGTTTTAGGCGCGGGGGAGTTTGCGGGAAAACGCAACAAAAAACGTTCAAAAAAAGGAGGATTTTTTCGTCGAAAAAAATGCGTGAAAAAAGGCTTTTTTTGTTGCATGGAAATCCGGTTAAAATAGATTCATTTGTTAACGCTTTTTAATGGGCTGAAAATTTAATAAATAATAATCAAATGGCTGAAGAAACGAAAAATAACGACAATTACGACGCGTCCAAAATCCAGAAGCTGGAGGGGCTTGAAGGCGTAAGAAAACGTCCCGACATGTACATCGGAGACACTAACGAAAGGGGCCTGCACCACTGCGTCTTTGAAATCGTGGACAATGCGATTGACGAGGCTCTGGCGGGCTACTGCTCCAAGGTGAAGGTGATGATACACATGAACGGCGCCTGCTCAATCGAGGACGACGGCCGAGGCATTCCGGTTGACATCCACCCCAAATACAAAATCCCC
>JAVBSZ010000069.1:0-7012 GCA_031556415.1 Opitutales bacterium
AACGAGGCCGAAGAGATGCCCGCCGGGCTCGCCGAAGAAATCTACAACGCGTGCTGCGCGCTCCAGTACGAGGGGCACCTCACGCTCTCAAACCCGGACGCCTGGCAAAGCTTCATAACCCCTAAGCGCCTGAACATCACCGGCGCGCGGTCCGAATATGCGGGCATGAAGGCCGCCGTCTGCATGGCAGAGGAAAACCTCACCGACGAAAGCGTGCGCCTCTCCTTCGGCCCGCCGCGCTACCTGTATCCCGCCGACATCACCGAACTTTTCCGGATAAACCGCCCGCGCAGAATCCCCACCGACAGGGGCGCCAGGGTAAGCGCTAGAAGCAGGGTTAGCGGCGTGGAAATAGGGGGCATGGATTCTCTCAGCGATTCCACGCTGGGCATGAACACTTTCACCCGCCTTAAAATAGGCGACGCCCAGGAACCCTCCGCGCCCGTGATAGACCTTGACCCGTCGCAGCTTCCCGACGAGGCGCAGATGAAACCGCGCGAAATCATCGTCTGCGAGGACGGGGAGCTCGCATACGCGCACGTGATGATGACTGAACCCTCGGAATTTCCCAGCCAACCATGAGAGAGTTCGTATTTCTAAAGCCCTTCCCCGCCTGCGTGAAAACCTTGGACAGGTCAAGTTCAGGGCTCGGCGTAAGGTTTCCGCTCGGGCCCTTCAACCTGCGCGAGGCCATGCGCATATTCTGGAAACTGAAGGACGTGAACTTTGTCTACGCGTGGAATGTGTACATCGCCGACATCAGATACGGGCGCGAAAGCGTTGTATGCAGGAGCGAGGGCCGCGTCACGCTCGACCGCGCACTGAAGGGGGAAACAATACAGCATTCGTTTGAGCCTTTTGAACGCTGCGCGGAGCGCAATTACCTGATATACCTCAACTCCTCCACGAACAGCTACCCCACCTTCCGCATCGACAAGCCGTGCTATCTGGAGGAATACGCCAAGGGCGTTCCGCTTGAAGACAGGGAATACTATTTCCCGCTGTACTTCATGACGAGCTGCTTCAATATCGGGGACAGCGTGTACAACGTGGTAAATGTGAATGCCACGGAAAAAATTTACGACGGCTCCGAAGAGTACTCCTATTTCAGGACCATAAAGGTCATAGAGCTTGAGCTTTTCGGCAAAACGCTGCCGCTGAATTTCTACACGCACCGCGACTACTTCGACGGGGACTACAAATTCACCTGGAATTTCGATGCTGAATGCGGATACGAGCTGCATGGGTGAGGCTTGTGCGTTCAAATCTTCATATGCTAAAAAAATCCGCTTTTTTCGAAGCGGATTTTTTGTTTTTCAACAAAGCGCCAGAGCGCGTGCGCCCTACAGGTTGATGTCGCGCGGCTTGCCCGGGCCGTTGTCCGGGCCTATGTAGCCGCGGTCTTCGAGGGAGTCCATAATGCGCGCGGCCTTGTTGTAGCCTATGCCCATCTTGCGCTGAAGGAAGGACGTGCTCGCCTTCTTGTGGCGCTTGATGACGTCTATGGCCCTGTTGATGAAGTCCTCGTCGCTACCGTCGCCCTCTCCGGCGTCTCCGCCGTCGCCATCGTCGTCTTCAAGGCTGGCGTCAATCTGGCTTTGGATGTCCTCCTCGTATTCCGGCGGGCCGTTGTGCTCCTTCAAAAATTCGACGATGTCGTTAATCTCCTTGTCGCCCAGGAAGGCGCCCTGCGCGCGCACAAGGTCCGAGGAACCGGGCGGGATGAATAGCATGTCGCCCATACCGATGAGCGTCTCCGCGCCCTTGGCGTCAAGAATGGTGCGGCTGTCCACAAGCGAGGAGACCTTGAATGATATGCGCGTCGGCAGGTTGGCCTTGATGGGGCCCGTGACGATGTCCGCACTAGGCCTCTGTGTTGCCACAATCAGGTGTATGCCCGCCGCGCGCGCAAGCGCGGTGAGGCGCATCACCACTATTTCAACCTCCTTGCCCGCAATCAGCATGACGTCCGCAAGCTCGTCTATTATGCAGATGATGTAGGGCAGCTTCTGCTGCGGTATTTCAACCTCGCTGGCGTCAACCTCCCTTGCGGCCTCGGCTGTGGCGGCGTTCTCGTTGGCGGTCATGGCGGCGGAAAGCTCCTCCGCCTTCTTCTGCTCCTCCTTGTCCTGGAGTATCTTCGCGTTGAACCCGGCAATGTTCCTGACTTTGGCGGCGGCGAAGATGTCATAGCGGCGCTTCATCTCTTCGGCGAGCCACTTGAGGGCGGGCAGAACTTTGCGCGGGTCGGTCACCACGGGGATGAGCATGTGCGGAAGGTCGTTGTACACGCGCAGCTCCACCACCTTCGGGTCCACCATTATCAGGCGCAGGTCGTCCGGAGTGAATTTGAAAAGCAGGGAGTTTATTATGCCGTTTATGCAGACGGATTTTCCACTGGCCGTGGCGCCCGCCACAAGCGCGTGCGGCATCTTCGTAAGGTCCAAAACCTTCGGCACGCCCGTCACGTCCTTGCCGAGCACCACGGGTATCTCCGCCTTGCTCTCGGCCCACGCCTTTGAGAGCATGATGTCTTTGAGCATAACGTTTTCGCGCACGCGGTTTGGCACCTCAATGCCGACAGTGCCCTTGCCCGGGACGGGTGCGATTATGCGCACGCTCAGAGCCCTGAGACCGAGGGCGATGTCGTTTTCAAGCCCCGCAATTTTGCTTATCTTCACGCCGGATTCCGGATAAACCTCGTAGCGCGTGATGACGGGGCCGGGAGAGACGCTCGCGCGGGTCACGCGGATTTTGAAGGTCTCGAATGTCGCGATGATTTCGTTCATGCGCGCCTCATAGTCTTCAACATCGGCGGGCGGCTTGGCGTCGGGCAGCAGGTCCAGCGGGGGGAAGACGTAGTCCCCCTTGCGCTTGGGAGTGGCCATGTCGAGGTCGTCCACGAGTTCCACGGTTGTGCGCTCAATCTTCAGGCCCTCCGCCCTGGAGGCTGAAGTCTCAACAGGTTCGGACTCTTCGTCGTCACCCTCTTCGTCTTCAAAGCGCGGCGGAACAACTTCATCTTCTTCGCCCCCGTCATCCGCATCTTCGGCGGGTTCTTCCAGCGCTTCGCCGCTGGAGTTCACCAGCTTGAATTCAAGGTCGTCCTGCTCCTCGGGTATGGTGTCGGCGTTTAAAAGCGCGCGCGCGCCGAGCGGCTTTTCCTGCGCGATTTCCTCTTCGGGCGTCTTGCGCTCCCCGTTCTTTTTGGCGAAAATTCCGAAGAAGCCGCCCTTCTTCTGCGCCGCCTGCGCGGGCGCGGATTCCTCCCCTTGGGGAGCATCCAAAGCGAGGTCCCGCAAAGACGCGTTCCCGTTGGAGGGTGAAGCGGAGCCTATGATATCGACGCGCTCGCCCGTCGGGGCGGCGTCCCGTTTGCTTCGCCTGTACGCGAAAACCGCGCGCGGTATGTAGGAGAACGCATACCAGAGGCGGCCGAGTATCCCAGGGATGAAGTGAGGCACCCTCTTTGCGGAATCTTTAAGCTCCACCGCGGCGGAGGCGGGGTTGTCAAAAAGTATCACGATGAGGCAGGCCACGTACACGCACAAAAGGAGTATGGCGCTGCCGAAAATTTCTATGGTGGGGAAGAGCAGGCCGTCAAAAATGAACATGCCCAGCTTGCCGCCCCAGCCCGAGAGGAAGTACGCCGTAACGCCGTCCGCGCCCTTGACGTTCTGGAGCATGGAGCCCATCGCCGAAAACGCAACAACGCTCAGAACCATCGCGATGAGGGAAACCAGATCGACGGGGCGCTTCCTGCGCTTGAAGCACATCAGCCCCGTCCATATCAGGTAAAGCGGAATGAGCCATGCCGACCAGCCTATCAGCAGCAGCGCCAACACGCAAAACGTCGCGCCAAGAGCGCCGCAAAGGTTTGTGCCGGCGCTCTTTGTGGAATCCATGAAGCTTGCCATGCTTTCCTTGAAGAATACTTCCTGCCCTATCCTGAAATCGAAGAGCGCGACCAGAAATATCACCCCGAAGAAGAGCAGCGCCGCGCCCAGGAACGGCCGCCTGCGCCCGACTATCTCGCCGAGCTTCTCCGCCTTTTCCTGCGTAAATTTTTCTTTTTTCTTTGCCATCGTTGAAAATTTTTTCTCAAAAGACGCCGCCCGTGTCAATATGCATAATGAGCAAGACACTTGGAGCGCGCGTCTTAGACGCGCATAATAATGCGCTTATAAGAATTATCCCAAAAGTTTTTTTGCATGCGCCTTTGCCGAGGCGGAATCTTTGTCTCCCAGCATCCTTGCGAGTTCCGCCACGCGCTCCGCGCCCTTTGCGGACAGCTCGCGGATTGAGACGGTCGTGCTCTCGTCGTCCTGGTTTTTCTCCACAAGGAAGTGGTTCGCCGCACACGCGGCAACCTGCGGCAGGTGCGTGACGCAGAACACCTGGTGAGCCTTTGAAAGCCCCCTGAGTTCACGCCCCACTTGTACGCCGATTTCGCCGCCGACGTTCGCGTCAACCTCGTCGAACACCAGCAGCGGAGTTCCGTCCGCGTCCGCGAGCGTGGTTTTGATTGCGAGCATCACGCGCGCAAGCTCGCCGCTCGACGCTATTTTTGCAAGGCCCAGCATGGCCTGCCCCGCATTGGCCGAAAAAAGGAATTCGCAGGAGCTGCCGCACTTTGAGTCTATCCCCTTCTCCTCCGTGAGCGCCACGCCGAAGCGCGCCTTTTTAAAGCCGAGGGAGAGCAGCAGCTTTTCAACGTTCGCCGAAAGCTTCTCTGCCGCGGCCTTGCGGGATGCCATCACCTGCGCGGCGACGGGCCTTATCTGCGCCTCGATTTTTTCCATCTGCGCGCGGATGTCGGCGATGGCCTTTCTGACGTCGCTCTGGCTTTCGAGTTTGAATGCGATTTCCGCGCGCGCGGCGCGCACCGCGGCGGCCGTCCTGCCGTATTTGCGGCCTATGGTGAGCCAGGCGTCCATGCGCGCCTCTATGTCGGCAATCTCCTCTTCGGAGAAGGAGGCGGACTTTGAAGCCAAAGCCTCGTATTCGGAGGCGATGTCGGCAAGCTCTATGGCCGCGCCCTCAAGGCGGCTTAAAAGCGCCTCGCTCGCCGCGCACGCGTCTGAAATTTCTCCGGACAGGCGCAGCGCCTGGGCGAGCTTCTCTCCCGCGCCGTCTTCGCCGCCGAGCGCCTCCGATATCGCCGAAGACTTTTCAACAAGCTCCGCGCAGCGGCGCGCAAGCTTGAAATCCTCTTCGAGGCGGGCAATCGCATCGTCATCCAGATCTACCGAATCAATCTTTGCGAGCTGGGCCCTCAAAAAATCCGCCTCGTCCGCGCTCAGGCTCCTGGCGTTCGAAAGCTCGTCAAGCCTGGCCTGCGCGGCTTTGTGATCCGCGTAAAGCGCGAGGTATTTTCCCCTCGTCTGCGCGTCCCCCGCAAAGGCGTCGAGCATGTCCAGCTGGCTGCGCGGGCTGAAAAGTTTCTGCGGTTCGCCCGGGCCGTGGAAGTCCACCCAGAAAATCCCGAGCTGCGCAAGCTGCGAGAGCGTGGAGAGCGACCCGTTTATCATGCACTTGCCAGCGCGCGATTTTTCCACAGTTCGCGAAAGCACCAGGCAGCCGTCTTCGCAGGCGGGGATGTCTGCGTCGCGCACAAAGGCGTCAATTTTGGAAGTGTCTTTGAAATTCAAAGACGCCTCAACTTTGCACGCCTCCTGCCCCGCCCTTATTATCTCCTTGCCGCAGCGGTTGCCGGCCAGCAGGGAAAGCGCGCCCAGCAGCACGCTCTTGCCCGCGCCCGTTTCGCCCGTGACAGCGGTGAAGCCGCCCTTGAATTCGAGCTCGACGGAGTCGAGCAGCGCGAGGTTTGAAATTTTCAGAAACTCAATCATTTTCATTTCCGCGCGCGCATGTTTTGCCGGCGCGCGCAGTGTCAAATTTTGGGCGCAGTTTCGGACAATACCCCGCGCCTTGCAACCGAAAAAAAATGCTTGCATGTTTTTTGATTAGCCGCTTGCATTGCGCCTTCATTTTAAAACCCATGGGGGCATAGCTCAGTTGGTTAGAGCACGTGCTTCACACGCACGGGGTCGTCAGTTCGAGCCTGACTGCTCCCACCATGGGGAAACTTTAAAAACCGTGCCGATGGAAAAATTGGCGCGGTTTTTTGTTTGAAGCGGGAAGGCTAAAGCTGATTTTCCGATGTATTAACCCTTGCACCAAAACCCAAATGTAATTATGCATTAGCGGTATGCCCGAGAATTCATCCGCAACAATATACCCCAGCCTGCGCAACGTCATGCGGCCGTTTTTCGTGATGTACTTCATCTATTTCCTGATAGTGGCGTTCATCGTGCCTTTGGACGTATTGCGCGATAAGACCCTGGAGATTTTTTTATCGGGTATGGGCATATCCTTAATGCTTCCCATTCTCATACTGACCTGCAGGGTAAAGTTTTCAAAGGGAAGGCTTCGGTTTTTTCAGCTGTTTTTGCCTTTGAGAATCGTGCGCCTTGAGAACATAAAAACGATTTATTATGCGACGGTTTTTGACAGAACACGCTACTGCGCCATCGTCGTGGAAGAGTGCGGACGCAGGCCGTACTCCTATACGGCGCGCATATTCGAGGAGGCGGAAGTCAACAGACTCATCCTGAAAGTCCATTCCGCCGCGCATTTGAAGGGGGAACCGCAGCTCATCCGCATGAATGAGGGCGTATTTTTTTCGAAGAAAACGATAGAGAATGGCAAACGCTTCCGCCGCAGGTTCTGGACGGTTATTTTTGCCATATCCGCGCCAGCCGTCGCAAGAATCGTCTGGGCGTTTCTGCAGTAGCGCATAGCCCGTCGCAAACGGGGGGATTATTTCTGAAAAAAACTCTTGCGCTGGGAAAATAAATCCCTTGTATGTCCTCTTTCAATTGGGGGTATATCTCAGTTGGTTAGAGCACTTGCATGACACGCAAGGGGTCGCAGATTCGAGTTCTGCTACTCCCACCATTTTACAAGGCGGCATTTCGCAAAGAATTGTGAGGTCTAAAACGACTAATAA
>JAVBSZ010000111.1:0-9311 GCA_031556415.1 Opitutales bacterium
GACGAGGACAAGTGGCCAAGCGGCTTCAGCGGCGGCACAGTGCCGCTTGCAAACGAGGAATTCAGGCTCAAGGCCCTCATAGCGCGCCCCGCAAACCTGGCCGCGCCGGAAAACTGCACGCCGATTGGTTCGCCGCAGAACGGCACGCAGATATACAAGTGGGTTTCACCCCTCGGCCATCCGCAGTTCAACGGCACAAGCTACGTTGACACGATGAGCAAGGAGGCCGTCGGCAAATTCATAAATGACGCTTACGAGTCTTACTACCGCCGCTACAAAAAATTCTACGGCAACACCATCACCGCCGAATTCACGGACGAGCCCTGCGCGCTCTTCCGCAGGGGCGCACCCTACGGCGCGGTGGCGTTTTCTTCAGACACTTTCGCGGAGTTCGAAAGGGAGTACGGATACGACGCCAAGCCGCACCTGATGAAGCTTTTTGAAGACTCCGACGGCTCGCAGAAATTCCGCCTGCACTGGTACAAGCTCAACGACAAAATGTTCGAGCTCAACTTCACAAAGCAGATTGCGGACTGGTGTTCAGGCCACGGCATCGCCCTCACGGGGCACATGATGGCGGAGGGCACGCCGTACAGGATGCGCTTCTGGGGCAACAGCGTAATGCAGAACTACCGCCACATGCAGATACCGGGCGTGGACTTCCTAGGCAGGAAGAACAGCGAGCAGATAACGCTCAAGCAGTGCCAGAGCGTGGTCAACCAGTACGGGAAGCCGCGCATGCTCACGGAGCTTTACGGCGTGGCGGGCGGAACCCTCACCTTCGAAGACAGGCAGTGGATAGCGCTCAACCAGATAGCCCTGGGCGCGAACCTGCTCAACCCGCACCTCTCGCTCTACACGATGTCCGGCTGCCGCAAGCGCGACTACCCGCAGAACATATTCTACCAGCAGTCATGGTGGAACCTCAACGCGGAGCTGGATATCCCCCTCGCGCGCCTATGCTACGCGATGAGCTGCGGGCGCTATGTTGCCGACGTGCTCGTGCTGCACCCCGAGGGCTCTATGGCCGCGCTCTGGAAGCCGAAGGGCGTGGGCTTTAACGACAACACCTCCGGAAAGGACTATTCCGTTGAGCCGGAGCTGGCCCTGCCGGACGCGAAAGAGAAGATGATGCTCATAGAAAACTGCATACAGGCGCTCACGGTGAAGCTCATAGAAAGCCAGATAGCCTTCGATTTCGGCGATGAAACCATAATGGCCGACATCGCGCGGGCCAACGGCGGAAACGTGAAGATGGGCAATATGCGCTACCGCGTCGTCGTCATCCCCGCAATGGAGACGCTCTCGAAAAGCACGTTCGAGATTCTCGAAATTTTCAAGAAAAGCGGGGGAAAAATAGTGAAGCTTGCGGGCGCTCCGAAGAAGGTTGACGGCGAATACAGCCCCGCGCTCGACGCGCTTTTGAAGGGCGTTCCGGAAACCGCGCTTGAAGCCGCGCCAGACGCCATAGACAAGGCCGTTGCCAACCCCGCGCGCATAGCGTCCCTCCACTCAGGGAAGCGCTCCGCAATGTGGACGCACCTGCGGGACCTTCCCAACGGGGAGCGCCTCGCGCTCATAGTCAACCAGGACAGGCGGGAGGAGTTTGACGGCTCGCTGTGCTTTGACGGAAACTTTGAAAGCGCCGAAATTTTAGACTGGCTCAGCGGCGAGACGCGCGAAATTTACACGCGGAAGGACAAGGGCATGCTCACGCTAAAAACGAAAATCCCGCAGGCCGGCGCGCTGCTTGTGCGCCTTAAAAATACGGCACAAACGGCGAAGGAGGAAGCCGCCCTCGCCGGGAAAACGCAGGAACTCGACACCATTCGCGTGCGCCGCCTTGACGACAACTCCCTGACGCTGGACTACGCCGAGTGGGCGCAGAGCCTTGACGACGCCAACCTTTCAAAGGGCTCAATCCCCGTGATAGAAGTGCAGCAGTACCTCAATTCCGCAAAGTACGACGGCCCCCTCACGCTCCGCTACAAGTTCAAGCTTGCCAGCGACGAAGCGCCAAAGCGCCTGCGCCTGGTCATGGAGCATCCGGAGCGCTGCAAAGTTTTCGTCAACGGGACGGAAGTGAAATACGGCGGCCTGCCCTACTGGCGGGACATACGCTGGATGCCAATAGACATCGCCGCCCTCGTCAGACGCGGAGAAAATTCCATAACGCTCAAATACGAGAATTTCGAATACGGAGACGTGGCCACCTACAAGCCCGAAACGCGCAGGTACGGCACGGAGGTTGAGCCCGTATTCATCGTTGGAGACTTCGGCGTGGAGGCGGAAACGGAGGGGCGCCTAGTCTCGGCCGTCGCCAGAAGCAGGAAGCTGCCGCTCTTCGAAAACAGCGTTCTTAAGGCCGACACAATCGCCATCGCCGCGCCCTCCCAACTTCATCTTGGCGACGTCTCCGCGCAGGGCCTGCCATGCTATACGGGCAGGCTTGAAATCTACGGACGCCTCCCGCAGATAGGCTACGCGGGTTCAAAAAAGGTCTTCGTCTCAATTGACAAGCTGGATACATCCGTCGCGGAAGTGTATCTGGACGACAAGCGCATTGGCGCGATTTTCGCGCACCCGTTCAGGCTCGACATCACAAAATGGGCCTACGCGGGCGCGCACATCCGCGTGATACTTTACGCCAACCTGCACAACCTCACGGGCCCCTCGCACAACCCTGCGGGAGACGCCATAAACTGCAGCCCGAGCGACTTCCTCCCTAAGTTCGAGAAGAAAAGTTTGGCCGACCACAAGGCGCTGCTCGACAAATGGGCGAAACGCGAATGGACGCCGAAAGGCTGGACGGACAACCTCGTCGTCACCTCCCTCGGAGATGTGGGCAATTTGCAGGTGATAGTGGAAAATTAAAAAGGACAGGCGCTTTTAAGTCAAAAAAACGGCGGGAAAATACCCGCCGTTTTTTTATCCCGCTATTTTTTCACATTCTTTATGTCCGCCGGAACAAAAAGTTTTTTGCCTATCAGCTTTTCGTACTTTTTGAAGAGCTCGGCTTCCTTCGGGGTGTCCAGCAGCCTGTAGGTTTCCCAGCCGGGCTTTTTGTCCCCGAAGGGCGCGCCGCCCTTTGGGATGGTTCGCAGGCCAAGGTGCAGGCCGCCCTCGTCTGGATGGTCTATCCATCTGTGGTTGTGGAAGGCCTCGAGGTTTTCCAGATTTGAAATGCGCCTCCACGTGTATGCGAAGGCCGCGCCCTGGTTTTCAAAGCCCTCGGGCGTGTAGTCCGTATGGTAGCCCTGCTCCGAAAATATCACCGTGCGCGCCTTTCCGTTCCGCAAAAACTCCTTTTTGTTGAGGTAGGCGAAGAGCACTTCTATGTTCTTCATCGTGATGAGCGGGGTGTCAAAACTCATCTGCGGGATGGCGTCAAGCCACGCCGTGCTCACAAATAGATTTTGAGGATACGGGTGGTAGGCCACGCCCCAGTCAAAATCCCCGCTTTTGGCGGAACACAGCGCGAGGTAGTCGAGCATCATGCGCGGCGAATGGGTGCGGAAGGTCTTGTCGTTCGCGTTCTGGTTCCAGTTGTGCGTGAGAGAGATGAATACGCGCGCGTCCGGGTTGTATTGCCGCGCAAGCATGGAAACCAGACGCATTGAGCGCATGTACTGCTCCATAAAAATTTCCATTGGGCTTTCCCCCATGTTCGTCCAGACCCAAGCGTAATCCACCTCGTTGTGCATTATCCAGTTGTCTATGCGCCCGTGCGGCGCGCCCTTTTCGGCGTACCTTTTGCAGAGGAAATCCATGACGGCGGCGTAGAGCAGCGTGCCGTTTTCATCCGCGAGGTTCGGCATGGCGTAGACACCCGCCTTGTCGGCGGCGGGATGTATGAGGCCATCCGTGAATTCCGGCGCGCCGAAGTTGATTAGGATTATGCCGCTGGTTATTGCGGAGTTGTCCGAACACAGCTTTGCGAGTTCGTCAAGCGCCTCCACCGCGTGTCTGTTGAGCCTGATATTCCTGCCGGAAAATTCGTGCTCTATCACGCCCGCACCCTGCGGCGTTGAGAGCAGGCCGTTGAGCAGGACATTCAGCGTCACGTGCTTTACGCCAAGTTCCGCTATTTCCCCGAATATGGGGCGCATCTCGTTGCTCACGCAAGTGAGCCCCTTCTTAGATTTGTGGACTTTTTTCGGCTCTATTTCCGCGCGCACGGCGTCAAAATTTTCGGCGTAGGCGGCGTGCGAAAGCGGCTCATATTCCGCGCCGGAATTTGCGCGCGCGTACACGGAGAATTTGGAGAGTATCGAATCCCGCCCGTCAGCGCCGAAGCGCGGGATTTTCACGGTGCCGTCTGCGGGAATGTCGAAGAACTCGGACTTTGCGGACTTGTCGAAGGCGTCCTCCCAGAGCGCGATTCTGCCGAGCTTCACATCCTTGTATTTGGACGGAACTCCGGAAACGTCAAGCTCGAGCTCCTTCTCGAAAACCTTTACGGAGGAAATCTTAGCGGGGAATTTTGCCGCGTAATACGCCGCGTATTTTTCCGCCTTTTTCACAAGCTCGCCGCGCTGCGCCTCGCGCTTTTTTTGGATGACGACTTCCTCCGCGTTGGGCGCGCGCAGCCTGATGTTCCGCATCTGCAGGCGCACGCCGGATATGGTCCCGAAATCGAGGCGGAACAGTTTGAAGTCCGCATTCCAAGCGCCGCGGGTGGCGCCCTTCAAATCAAAGCTCGCCTTCTGCCAGCCCTCCGCCTTTGCCAGCGGTCCCAAATCCGCATAGGTTTTCTCATTCATCGGAGGGCCGTAGAAGAAGCCGAAGCTGTCTATCCCGTCGGGGCAGAAGTATTCGAACTCCAAGACGGTCTCGTCCCTCTTGGGCTTGCGCGCCATGTCAAAAAACGCGTAAGGGTCAGCCCCCGAAGTCTCCAGGCTCCAGACGCCGCCCTCCGCCTTCTTCACTTTGGCGTCATTGACGTCTTTGCCGAATTCAAGAGACACGTCCGCGCGCGCGCCGAAAAAAAGCGACAGCATCAGGCCCGTGCAGGCCGCCAATTTCAATATTCCCCTCATGCGGCGCAGTGTCGGCATTCGTGCAGAAAATTACAAGAAAGAAAAAATATCACCAAACAATATTTGCAAAAGCACGCGGAAGGCCTATTTGTTTGTGAAGTATTTTTTTAAATTTCCGATGTCTAAAAAAGAACAGCAGACGCCCATGATGCAGCAGTACTGGGCAATGAAGAACTCCGTGCCCGCAGGGGTCATGCTGCTTTTCCGCCTCGGAGACTTTTACGAGATGTTTTATGACGACGCCGTGGAGGGCTCGCGCATACTGGGCATAACGCTCACGAAACGCCAGAACTACCCCATGGCGGGCATACCCTACCACGCGGCGGCGCAGTACATCCCAAAGCTCCTCGCCGCGGGCAAGAAAATAGCGATTTGCGACCAGACCGAGGCGCCTGTCGCGGGCAAGCTTGTCAACCGCGCAATCAGCCGCATCCTGACTTCGGGAACCACGCTTGAGGACAGCCAGCTTGGCGGTGCGGGCCGCCACTACGTGATGGGTGTGGACATCTCAAAAGACCGCCGCCTCTACGCCGCGTGGATGGATTTGTCGGCGGGGGAATTTTTGTGCGGGGAGTTCAAAAACCCCGAAGACTTCCTCCCCCTTCTTAGTTCGTGCGACCCCAAGGAGATAGTGCTGCCCGAAGACGCTGCGCGGCGCTGGAGGGAGGACCCGTCGCTTACGGCGTGGCACGCCATATTCCGCGCGGTGGTAGATTTGAAGCCCGTCACGCTCCTTGAAGACTACCGCTTTGACCGCGCGTACGGCGCAAACCTAGTTCGCCAGAGCCTGAAGGTGCTCACCCTTGACGGCTTCGGCATAGAGGCGGATTTTGCCGCATTGGGTGCGGCGGGCGCGCTGCTTTTCTACGTGTCCGACAACCTGCGCTCCCACCCCGCCAACCTGCGCGCGCTCAAAAAATTCCAGCAGGAAAAGTGCCTGCTTTTGGACCCCGCAACGCAGCGCAACCTCGAACTTTTCAAAACGACATCGGGCGCAAGGGAGGGCGCACTGCTCTCAATAATGGATCGCACCAAGACGCCCATGGGCCTGCGCCTGCTTGAAAGCTTCATCTCCGCGCCGAGTACGGATTTGGACGAAATCAGGGCGCGCCAGACGCTCGTATGGGAGTTCTATTCATTTCCCTCGCAATGCGCGCGCGTTGCGGAGCACCTCTCGCAGATGCGCGACATCCCGCGCATACTCGGCCGCCTTGAAAACAACCTGAAAAACCCGCGCGAACTCGCCGCCATACGCCAGAGCCTCGAACAGCTGCCGCACATCAGGGAGACCGTCTCCTCAATGCACAGCAAGGACTGCGACCTTCTTACAGATTCCGTTGCGGACTTTTCCGAACTCTCCGCCTATCTTGAAAAGGCGCTTGCAGACGAGCTTCCCGCAAAAATCCAGGACGGCGGCGCCATACGCGACGGCTTTGACGAAGAGCTTGACCGCCTGCGAACCCTCGCGCGCGGGAATATGGAGTGGCTCGCGGAACTTGAGGCGAAGGAGCAGGCGGCAACGGGCATAAGGAATTTAAAAATCAAATACAACGGGGCCTTCGGGTATTTCATAGAAGTCACAAAGTCCCATCTGCACCTCGTCCCTCCGCACTACACGCGCAGGCAGACGATGACGGGAGCGGAGCGCTTCATCACCGACGAATTGCGCGAGAAGGAGCGCGAGATACTCCACGCGCAGGAGCGCTCGCTTTCGCGCGAGGAGCATTTGTTCACGCAGATTGTTTCTAAGGTTCTTGAGCGCGCAAAGGAGCTTGCGCACGCGGCCGACGTCCTTGCGCGGCTGGACGTCTTCTGCGGCTGGGCGGAGCTCTCAAGGGAGTGGGACTACTGCCGGCCGGAGGTCAACGAATCCGACTCCATCGAAATCAGGGAGGGCCGCCACCCCGTAGTGGAACAGATGCTTCGGCTTGACAGGCTGGGCCTGGCGCGCACGCAGACTTTCGTGCCCAATGACGCCGACGTGTCTTCAAGCGGAGAGCAGATCGCCCTCATCACAGGCCCCAACATGGCGGGCAAATCCACGTACATAAGGCAGATTGCCCTCATAGCCGTGATGGCGCAGACGGGCTGCTTCGTGCCGGCAAAAAGCTGCACGCTCGGCATTGTGGACAGGATATTCAGCAGAGTGGGAGCGAGCGACGAACTCTCTCGCGGCAACTCCACCTTCATGGTCGAGATGAACGAGACGGCCAACATCCTCAACAACGCCACGGACAGGTCGCTCATAATACTCGACGAAATAGGCCGCGGCACCAGCACCTATGACGGCCTCAGCATAGCCTGGGCCATAGTGGAGCACCTGCACGCGGACAAAAAGCGCGGGCCAAAAACCTTCTTCGCAACACACTACCACGAAATCACGCAGCTTGAAAAGGCCCTTGAAAGGGTCGTCAACTACCGCGTCTGCGTGAAGGAGTGGAATGATGAAATCATCTTCGTGCGCCAGATAGAGCGGGGTGCCGCCGACAAATCCTACGGCATACAGGTTGCGCGCCTCGCCGGGCTTCCGCCCACGGTCATAAGCCGAGCAAAGGAGGTCTTGCAGGAGCTTGAAAACGAGGGCAACGTCGTCCTGCGCAATTTGGACGGCGACAAATTCTCCTCAACCCCGCGCGCCGTGCGCGCCGAAAAGAAGCGCGCCCCGCAGAAGGACGGCGGCCAGCTCAGCTTTTTCTGAAACACAAAATGGATGGCGACCGCGAGTTGACGCTCAAGGAAAAGGTGCGGCGTTTGCCGGATTCCAGCGGCGTGTACATAATGAAGGACGCCCTCGGGCAGGTCGTGTACATAGGCAAGGCGCTCAACCTCAAAAAGCGCGTCAGCCACTACTTCAGGCGCGGGTACAGGCACGGGCCGAAGATTGCCTCCCTAGTGAAGGTCATCGCGGATTTTGACTGGGTCTTGGCGCGCAATGACGCCGAGGCGGTGCTCCTCGAAAGCCGCCTAATCAAGCAGTGGAAGCCGCGCTACAACACGCTGCTTAAGGACAACAAGCAGTTCCTGCTTCTGCGCGTCACCACGTTTGAGGAGCTGCCGCGCTTCCTCTTCGCGCGCCAGAGAAAAGAGGACGGCGCGCTCTACTTCGGCCCCTACCTTTCCGGCCCGCAGGCTAAGGCGGCGCTCGGCGAACTCAAAAAACTTTTCGGCATCCTGCTTTCGGACGCGCATCCGGAAAAAATCGGCGAGGACAAGTGGCGGCTTTACTCCGACGCCCGCGCAGACATCTACGAATTCGAAAACGAGGTCAGCGCCGCAGACTACGCCGCCCGCGTTGAAAAGGCCCTGGATTTCCTGCGCGGCAGGAACGTCGAGGTGCTCGAAAACACCCGCAAAAAGATGGCTGAGTATTCGGAGAACCTGGACTTTGAGCGCGCCGCAAAATACCGCGACCTCATTTTTGCAATGGAGGAAACCCTCGCGATGAATCGAACGCGCCACCTGCGCGCGGACATCTCAAAGACGCCGAGCGAGACCGCGAAAGCCGCGCTCTCAGAACTGCGCAAGGCTTTGGGATTGAAGCGCGCACCGCAGAGCATTGAGTGCTTTGACATTTCGCACATCTCAGGCAGCTTCTGCGTGGCGAGCATGGTGCGCTTTGAAGGCGGCCTCCCCGCAAAGCAGAAATACCGCCGCTTCAAAATCAAAAGCTTCGTGGGCAATGACGACTTCCGCGCAATGAACGAGGTCGTCCTGCGCCGCTATTCAAGGCTCAAGGCGGAGGGTTCACCCATGCCCGACGTCGTGCTCATAGACGGCGGCGCACAGCAGGTGGCCTTCGCGCTCAAAGCTTTTGAAGAGGGTGAGATAACGCCCAAGCGCGTAATAGGCCTCGCAAAAAAGGAGGAGACGATAGTCCTCGAAGACGGCGGAGAAATACTTTTAAGCCGCGGCAACGAGGCGCTCAGGCTCCTGCAGCGCGTGCGCGACGAAGCCCACAGGTTCGCAAACTCGTTCTCAGAAGAGCTGCGCAGCAAGAAAATCCGCGAGAGCATTTTGGACGACTTCCCGGGCCTCGGCGAAAAGCGCAAGGCGGCTATTCTTAAGCATTTCGGCGGCATAGCGCAGGTGCGCGCCGCAAGCGCAAAGGAGCTCGCCGAAGTTGACGGCATAGGTTTACAGACGGCGGAGGCGCTTTTTGAATTTTTAAGGAAGGCCAAGGCATGAGCGATGAAATATATAGAGGAAGAATAGCCCCGACTCCTTCCGGCTTCTTGCATATTGGCCATGCGCAAACTTTCAGAACCGCGCATG
>JAVBSZ010000001.1:0-4499 GCA_031556415.1 Opitutales bacterium
ACCACAAAAAAATCAAGCCCTACAGGCGCAACATCCGCATCCTAAACACCCCGATAGAAGACGGCGCAATAGGCATGCAGATTGAAGACGCAATCGGCGTGAAGATAAGGGGCAACAAATTCAAAAACGTCGAAACCCCGCTGGTGGACAACAACCTAAAAGAAGAAGACATTTCTCTCTGAGGCTCTAAATAAACGATGGGCTAACTTCGCCCCCCGCTCATTTCTATCTTTCCCTTTGTGGGGCTGCGCACCCCGCACCTGCGACAAGGCGGCGCACTGCACGACAGATGCTGACGCAATTCGGCCGTATTGTTTTTATCTGAAATACATTTGACTCGCCGCGTAGCGGCATCAGGAAAAACAAAAGATGCTTTCTGTTTTGGCGGTACGGTTTGGATGCATAGCAAGGCGCAAAAAAAAATCGCGGACCGTAGCGTACCAGATGTACGTGAGGGTCGCGATTTTTTGAAGCAACGCCGCTAGGCGCCAAACAAGTCCGCCAAAACTATTGTTCGAGTTTTTTGTACTGAGCCCAGCGCGCGTCAATCATCTCCTGAGCGAACTTGCCGAGCGCTTCGGAGCGCGCGGGGTCGGCCATCTGGAGCATCTTGAAGCGGCCTTCGTTGGCCATGTATTCGGCGACGGGCGTCTTCGGGTCTTTGCTGTCGAGCTTGAAGGGGTTTTCGCCCTTTTCAATCTTGCGCGGGTCGTACCTGAAGAGCGGCCAGTAGCCGGTGTCAACAGCAAGCGCCTGCTGCGAGGGGCCGTTGACGAGGTTGTAACCGTGGTTGATGCAATGGCTGTAGGCGATGACGAGCGAGGGGCCGTCATAGCTGTTGGCTTCCGTAAGCGCCTGTATGGTCTGGATATCCTTTGCGCCCATCGAAACTTCCGCGACATACACGTTGCGGTAGCCTATGGCGAGCATGCCGAGGTTCTTCTTCGGCGTGGCCTTGCCTTCCGACGCGAACTTTGCGATTGCGCCTATCGGTGTTGCCTTGCTCATCTGGCCGCCGGTGTTGGAGTACACTTCGGTGTCCATGACGAGGATGTTGACGTTCTTGCCGCTGGCGAGGACGTGGTCCAAACCGCCGTAGCCGATGTCATACGCCCAGCCGTCTCCGCCCACTATCCAGACGGTCTTCTTAACCAAGTCTCCGGCGAGAGCGCCGAGGGCCTTGGCTTCAAACGAGGATTCCTTTGCAATCTTTTCCTTGAGGGCGGCGACGCGCGTGCGCTGTTCGGCGATGTCGGCCTCGGTAAGCTGCGGGGCTTCGAGGATGGCCTTCACCAAATCGTCTCCGACTTTCGGGGCGACTTTCGCGAGGAGCTCGCGCGCCATCTTTTCCTTCATGTCAAGGCTCATACGGAAGCCGTAGCCGAATTCCGCATTGTCTTCAAAGAGGGAGTTTGCCCAGGCGGGGCCGCGTCCGTCCTTGTCTACCGTGTAAGGCGTGGTGGGAAGGTTGCCGCCGTAGATGGATGAGCAGCCCGTCGCGTTGGCGATGAGGAGCCTGTCGCCGAAGAGCTGCGTGAGCATCTTGATGTACGGGGTTTCGCCGCAGCCGCCGCAGGCGCCGGAGAACTCCATGAGGGGTTCGCGGAACTGCACTTCCTTGATGGTGTAGCCGAGCTTGAGCCTGTCCGGATTCGGGAGCTTGAGGAAGAACTCGAAGTTTTCCTTTTCCTGCTCGCGGATGGGTTCCTGCTCCGTCATCATGAGCGCCTTCTGCGTTGCGTCCGTCCTGCTCTTTCCGGGGCAAACCGCCGCGCAGACGCCGCAGCCCGTGCAGTCTTCCGCCGCAATCTGTATTGTGAAGGAGTTGCCCGGGTTTTCCCTGGACTTGAAGGCGACGTGCTTGAAGCTGGCGGGAGCTTTCTCAAGCTCGCTGTCAGGATAGAACTTTGCGCGGACGGCCGCGTGCGGGCATATCGTGGCGCACTTGGTGCACGGTATGCAAAGCTCCGGGTTCCACGCGGGAACGTCGATTGCGATGTTGCGCTTCTCCCACTTGGTTGTGGACGTGGGCCAGGTGCCGTCAACGGGCATGGCGGAAACGGGGAGCTTGTCGCCCTCGTCGCGCATCATGACCGCGGTCACGTTCTTCACAAAGTCCGGAGCCGCTGCGGAAACCGCATCGGGCATGCCGTACTTTGCGGTGGGCGCCGCGGGCACTTTCACTTCGAAGAGGTTGGCTATGGACGCGTCAACCGCGTCAAAGTTCTTCTGCACAACCTGCGGGCCCTTCTTGCCGTAGGTCTTTTCAATTGCGCCCTTGATTTTCGCGATGGCCTCGTCCTTCGGAAGCACGCCGGAGATTGCGAAGTAGCAGGTCTGCATTATCGTATTGATCCTGCCGCCCATGCCCATCTTCTTTGCGACGTCATACGCGTCAACCACGTAGAACTTGAGCTTCTTCTCTATAATCTGGCGCTGGACGTCGGCATTGAGGTAGTCCCAAACCTTGTCAACGGGGTGCGTGGAGTTCAAAAGGAACGTTGCACCCACAGCCGCGCGGTCAAGCACATTGTACTTCTCCATGAAGGAGAACTGGTGGCAGGCCACGAACTGCGCGTTGTCGATAAGGTACGGCGCCTTGATTTCATTGGGGCCGAAACGCAGGTGCGAGGTCGTTATGCCGCCGCTCTTTTTCGAGTCGTACACGAAGTAGGCCTGGGCGTAGTTCGGAGTTTCCGTGCCTATAATCTTGATGGTGTTCTTGTTTGCGCCCACAGTGCCGTCTGCGCCGAGGCCGAAGAATACCGCGCGCAGGACGTCGTCTGAAGACAAATCGAAAGACGGGTCGTAAGAGAGCGAGAGGTGCGTGACGTCGTCATTGATACCGACCGTGAAGTGGTTCTTGGCGTCCTTCGCGGACATGTTGTCGAACACGGCTTTGGCCATGGCCGGCGTGAATTCCTTTGAACCGAGGGCGTAGCGGCCGCAGAGGATGACGGGGTCAAAACTCTTTTCAATCTTGCCGTGCGCGCGCGCTTCGGAAATTGCGCTGGCGATGTCCAGGTAAAGCGGCTCGCCAAGGCTGCCGGGCTCCTTCGTCCTGTCTAGAACGGTGATGGTCTTCGCCGTCGCGGGCAGAACCTTGATAAAGTCAACAAGGCTGAAGGGGCGGAAGAGGCGGACCTTGAGAACGCCGATTTTTTCTCCCTTGGCGTTGAGGTGTTTGACGGTTTCTTCAACCGTTTCGGCGCCGGAGCCCATCATGATGACGACTTTTTCCGCGTCGGACGCGCCAACGTAGTCGAACAACCTGTACTGGCGGCCCGTGAGCTTGGCGAACTTGTCCATCTCGGCCTGCACGATTGCGGGCGTGGCGTCATAAAAGCTGTTGCGCGCCTCCCATCCCTGGAAATAGACGTCCGGGTTCTGCGCCGTGCCGCGGATTACGGGGGCGTCGGGGTTGAGCGCGCGGTTGCGGTGCTCTATGACCTTTTCATAGGGAATCATCGCGGCGACTTCGTCGTCAGTCAGGCGCGTGTAGGTGTTGACTTCGTGCGAGGTGCGGAAGCCGTCAAAGAAGTGGAGGAAGGGGACGCGGCTCTGGAGAGTGGCGGCGTGGGAAATCATAGCAAGGTCATGCGCTTCCTGAACGGAGTTGGAGCAAAGCAATGCAAAGCCCGTCTGGCGGCATGCCATGACGTCGGCCTGGTCGCCGAAAATGGAGAGGCCGTGGCTTGCCAGCGCGCGCGCCGAAACGTGCATGCAGAAGGGAAGCAGTTCGCCCGCAATCTTATACATGTTCGGAATCATCAGCAGGAGACCCTGCGACGCCGTGAAAGTCGTGGTCAACGTGCCCGTCTGCAGCGCGCCGTGTACCGCGCCCGCAACGCCCGCTTCGCTTTCAAGCTGGGAGATTTCGGGAGTGGTGTCCCAAATGTTCTTCTGGCCCTTGACCGCCCATTCTTCGCAGAATTCCGCCATGGGGGACGAGGGGGTGATGGGGTAGATTGCGATTGTTTCGCTCACACGGAAAGCCACGGATGCCACCGCTTCATTTCCGTCCGTAATTACGCTGTTTTTGTTTTTCATGATTTAGTTGTCTGTTTAAATGGGTCTTAAACGTTCCCTCCGCGCCGTCGGGTAAGACTGCGCGGAAATACCATTTTGATATTCCGATTAAAAGTACTCCGATGTTCAGTTTCGTCAAATAAAATCGCCCCAAAACTGCCCAATTTAAGCGATTTCGTCATTGAAATTTGTGGATTTTTCCAACTTTTACCCACATCCACGCCCTACCGTCTCAAACGAGTGAGGAAATCAAAGCGTTGACGCAGATTTTGGAAATTTTTGGAGTTCTCTTATCTTAGAAGTGCAATTTCTTGCAGCAACGCCGCCGTCGCCAAAGGAACACCAAGGTTTTGGTACGGCGTGGTTTGGATGTATGTAAGCAATGTAAAAGAATTCTCATTGAGACTTAAATTTGGATGAAGAGTGAGGCTTGCGAAGCGCGCGCGGGTGCGTGGCGTACTCAGACTGTA
>JAVBSZ010000090.1:0-8398 GCA_031556415.1 Opitutales bacterium
GACGACGGGCTCAACGCGCCAGCTTAAAAGCGAGTCTCCCAAAAATGAAACCTTGCGCGGCCTGTTCTTTGCGGCGATTTCGGAAACCTCCTTTATCAGTGAATCCAAACCGAGCGGGCCGAAAAATTCCGGCGGCTCTGGAAATTTCAAATCTTCGCCGATGTGCGAGAAGAGCCCGTCAAGGCTCTCAGCGCCGACATCCGCGAGCATCGCCTTTTCGTCGTCCTCAGTAAGCGGAATATAGCCCCGCGAATTTTCGCGCCTCAAGGAATTTTCAGAGGCGGCGGAAAAAATGTCATTCTTCATTGCGCCGTTTATACCCCGCCCCGCGCCCCTCTCAACTCTTTTTTGGAAAGAATGTTGTTTTTTTGGAGGATTCGTTAAAATGGGGTCATGCTAAAAAGTGAAAAGGCAAAAATCATCATGCGGGAGTTCGACCGGCTCTACCCCAACCCCGCCATACCGCTGAAGAGCGCGAACACTTTCACCTTCCTCGTCGCCGTGCTGCTTTCCGCGCAGTGCAGGGATTCCCGCGTCAACGAAATAACGCCCGAACTCTTCAAACTGGCAAGCACGCCAAAAAAAATGGCCGCGCTGAGCGCCGCCCAGATAGAGAAAATCATACGCCCCTGCGGGCTTTCAAAAACGAAGAGCGCGAACATCAAAAGGCTCTCGGAAATTCTGGTGGAAAAATTCGCGTCCAAAGTTCCCGGCAATTTTGAAGATTTGGAAAGCCTGCCGGGCGTGGGGCACAAGACGGCGAGCGTGGTAATGCTTCAGGCTTTCGGGCAGCCAGCCTTTCCGGTTGACACGCACATACACAGGCTTTCCACGCGCTGGGGCCTGGCAAGCGGGAAGAGCGTTGAAGACACGGAGGAAAACCTCAAAAACATTTTCCCCGAAGACGCCTGGTACAGGCTGCACCTCCAGTTCATCTACTACGGGCGCGAGTTCTGCAAGGCGAACACCTGCAAGACGCCCGCAACCTACTGCCCCCTCTGCCAAAGGCTGAGGTAAATTTCTTAGTAAATTTTTCTAAAATACTCGCGCCGGATAAACCGAAGCTGAATCATTCTCCGCACTTTTGACGCAATAAGTTTGTATGCAGAAGCAGGCGCGAGAAAAGCCCGCGGTGGGAGCGTACAAATAGTACGTGACCAGTGCGGGCTTTTTGAAGCAACGAACTTATGCGCCAAAATTATTCGTCAAAAGAGTAGGTGTCTCCCTCTTTGATTTTGCCGGATATTATCGCCCTTGCGAGGGGGTTTTCAATTTTCTGGGTGATCATGCGCTTGAGGGGGCGCGCGCCGTAGACCGGGTCGTAAGCCTTTTGCGCGAGCTCTTCAAGCGCCGCCTTTGAAAGCTTGACCTTTATGTTCTCCTTTTTCAGGCGCCCGTTGAGCAGCTCCACTTGCAGCTTCACGATTTCCACAATCTGTTCGAGCCTGAGAGGGTGGAAGATGATGATGTCGTCAATCCTGTTGAGAAACTCCGGCTTGAAGTGGGCGCGCAGTTCGGCCATTGCGCCTTCGCGCGCGCTGTGCGAAATTTCGCCCTCTGCGGAGGCGAGGCTGTCCACGATGTGGCGCGAGCCAACGTTGGAAGTCATGATGATGACGGTGTTCTTAAAGTCGACCTTGCGTCCCTGTGAGTCGGTCAGCACGCCGTCGTCCATTATCTGAAGCAGCGCGTTGAGAACTTCGGGGTGCGCCTTTTCGATTTCGTCGAAGAGCACCACGCTGTAGGGCCTGCGGCGGACGGCTTCCGTCAGCTGGCCGCCCTGCTCGTAGCCGACGTACCCGGGAGGCGCGCCTATCAGGCGGGAGACTGAATGCTTCTCCATGTATTCGGACATGTCTATGCGCACCATGTTCTCCTCGCTGTCAAAAAGGTCTTCGCTCAGCGCCTTGGCGAGTTCGGTTTTGCCGACGCCCGTGGGGCCCAGGAACATGAATACGCCGCCCGGCCTCTTGGGGTCTTTGATGCCGGCGCGCGCGCGGATTATTGCATTTGCAACGCTTTCCACGGCCTCGTCCTGCCCGACCACGCGCCTGTGCAGCTGTTCTCCGAGGTTCAAAATCTTTTCGCGCTCGCTCTGCACGAGCTTCTTTAGCGGTATGCCCGTCCATTCTGAAACGACCTCCGCGATTTCGTCCGCGGTCACCTTTTCCTTCAAGAGAGAGCTCTCCGCCTTCTGGGCGCCTGTCGTTTTCTGAAGCTCTTCTTCAAGCTGCGGAAGCTCGCCGTATTTGATTTTTGCGGCGTCCTGCAGGTTGTATTCGCGCTCGGCCTTCGCCATGCGCACCTTGGCGTCTTCAATCTGCTCGCGCAGTTTTCCGGCCTTGCCCGCCAGATTTTTTTCCTCCTCCCAGCGGGTTTTGAGGGCGCTGGCGTCCTCGCGCAAATCGGCAAGTTCCTTGCGCAATTCCTTGAGGCGCGCGGCTTCTCCCTTCTCCTTCACGAGCGCCGCCTCCTCGATTTCAAGGTGCATGATTTTTCTGAATTTGTCGTCGAGCTCAACGGGCATGGAATTCATCTGCGTCTTGATGCGCGCGCATGATTCGTCCACAAGGTCTATCGCCTTGTCCGGCAGCTGACGGCCGCTGATATAGCGGTCTGAAAGCTGCGCGGCCTCTACCAGCGCGCGGTCCTCAATCTGCACGCCGTGGTAGGCTTCTAGCCTGTCCTTCAGGCCGCGCAGGATGGTGACGGTGTTTTCAACGTCGGGCGCGGCAACGTATATGCTCTGGAAGCGGCGTTCAAGCGCGGCGTCCTTTTCGATGTACTGGCGGTATTCGTCGAGCGTCGTCGCGCCTATGCAGCGCAGTTCGCCGCGCGCGAGCATGGGCTTGAGCATGTTGGAGGCGTCCATGCTGCCTTCGGTTTTGCCCGCGCCCACTATGGTGTGAAGCTCGTCTATAAAGAGTATGATTTTGCCGTTTGAACTTTTGATTTCGTTAAGAACGGCCTTGAGGCGCTCCTCGAATTCACCCCTGTATTTTGCGCCCGCAATGAGCGAACCCATGTCGAGGGAGAATACGGATTTGTCTTTAAGGTTGTCCGGCACGTCCTGGCGCACTATGCGCTGGGCGAGGCCTTCGGCTATCGCCGTTTTGCCCACGCCGGGTTCGCCGATCAGAACGGGATTGTTCTTGGTCTTCCTTGAAAGTATGCGAACTACCCTTCTGATTTCGTCATCGCGCCCTATGACGGGGTCAAGCTTGCCCTCGCGCGCGAGCTTCACCAGATCCGCGCCGTATTTTGCGAGGGCTTCGTAGGAGCTCTCAGGGGTCTTGCTCGTCACGCGGGAAGAGCCCCGTATCTCCCTGATTGCGGAGAGCGCGGAACTTTCCGTAATGCCCAGTGAACGTAGCGCCTTCTCAAGCTCCGCGGGCCTCGGCTTTTTCACTATGCCTAAAAAGAGATGTTCCGTCGAAACGTACTCGTCCTTCATGGACGCCGCGGCTTCATCAGCCGCTGAAACTGCGTCTTCAAACTCCTTGTTGATGTGCGGGCTGGCATAGCCGCCCTTGACCGACGGGAGCTTGTCAATAATTCTCGAAACTGAAAGCGCGAGCGCCTCCTTTCTGGCGTCGCCCTTGTCCAATATGGATGAGACCACGCCGCCCTCCTGAGCGGCAAGCGCCATGAGCAGGTGCATCTGCGTGATTTCCGCGTTGCCGCGCTCCGCCGCAAGACGCTGCGCGGAGTTTATGGCCTCTATGGATTTTTCGGTAAATTTGTCAGGGTTGATATTCATAATTGCAATTTATTCAGCAAAATCCGTGCCAGGCGGCCTTTTCGCAGTTTTCAGGGCTTTGCGGAGGGGCTGGCGGGGCGGCCGCGCTCAAAAGCGCGCCAAATTGTCACATAAATTGCGACAATTTTTGCCACACGCCCTTTATGATTATTGACATAATCCGCGCCCTTTGCGATGGTTTTCATCTCAATTTTCAACGCCCCCAATATTATGATAGACATTAAACTTCTAAGAGAGTGCCCCGAAAAAGTGCGCGAAGCGATTGCGAAGAAAAAATTCGCCGTGGATTTGGACGCGGTGATAGCGTTTGACGAAAAGCGCAGGGCCGCCGTAAGCGTGGCGGAAGAGGCCAAGGCCATGCAGAACGCCGCCAGCAAACAGGTCGCCGAAATGCCGAAGGGCACGGACGCCTTCAAGGCGAAAATCGCGGAGCTAAAGGATGTGTCCGCAAAAGTGAAAGAGCTCGAAGAGGCCGCCGCAGAGGCGGACAAAACGTGGAAGCAGCTGCTTCTGTCCATACCCAACCTCCCGCACGAAAGCGTGCCCGTAGGCAGGACGGACAAGGACAACGTTGAAATCTCCACCTGGGGGGACGTTTCCAAAATCAAAAACGCCAAGCCGCATTGGGACATAGCCTGGTTTGACAGGATGCTGGACTTCCCGCGAGGCGTGAAGGTTACGGGTGCCGGCTTCCCCTTTTATATTGGCGACATGGCGCGCCTAGTGCGCGCTTTGCTTGCGCTCTTTTTGGACGAGGCGCAGAAGAACGGCTATGAGGAACTCATGTGCCCCCTCATGGTGAACGCGGCGAGCGCGACCGCCACGGGCCAGCTGCCCGACAAGGAAGGCCAGATGTACCATGACGCGCAGGACGACATGTACATGATACCCACCGCGGAAGTCCCCGTAACAAATTTCCACCGCGACGAAATTTTGGAAGAGGCCTCCCTCCCCGTCAAAAAATGCGGCTACACGCCCTGCTTCAGGCGCGAAGCCGGCAGCTGGGGGAAGGACGTGCGCGGCCTAAACCGCCTGCACCAGTTTGACAAGGTCGAGCTCGTCAAATGGACGCACCCCGACAGCAGCTTTGAGGAACTCGAACTTCTGCGAAAAGACGCCGAGGGCATCTTGCAGAAGCTCGGCCTGCCCTACCGCGTGCTTTCAATCTGCACCGGAGACATCGGCTTTCCGCACTCAAAACAGTACGACCTCGAGGTGTGGGCCGCGGGCCAGCAGAGGTGGCTTGAAGTCTCCTCGTGCTCCAATTTTACGGACTTCCAGGCGAGGCGCGCCAACATCAAGTTCCGCCCAACAGGCGGCGGCAAGGCGGAGGTCGTCCACACACTCAACGGCTCCGGCCTGGCGATACCGCGCGTGCTGGCAGCCATCCTTGAAAACAACATTCAGGAGGACGGCAGCGTCCTCATCCCCGAAGTGCTGCGCAAGTGGTACGGCAAAGACACCATAGGCGCTTAAAAACATCCACAAACACAAACGGAAAAATTCATGATACAGGACGTACTTGCGGAAAGATACGCGTCAAAGCAGATGAAGGACATCTGGAGCGCGGAAGGAAAAATCCTCATTGAGCGCGAGCTTTGGATAGCGGTGATGAAGGCGCAGAAGCAGCTGGGCTTGGACATCCCCGAAAAGGCCATCAAGGCTTACGAGAAGGCGAAGGGCAATATCCGCGTGGATAAAATAGCGGAGCGCGAGCGCGTCACGCGGCACGATGTCAAGGCGAGGATAGAGGAGTTTTGCGAGCTTGCGGGATTTGAACACATCCACAAGGGTATGACGAGCCGGGACCTGACCGAGAGCGTGGAGCAGCTGCAGGTGTACAAGTCTTTGGGCGTTGTGAAAATAAAGACCGCCAGCGCGCTTTGCGCAATCGCCGAAATTTCAAAGGCGCACGCGGGCACGGTGCTCGCCGCACGCACGCACAACGTAATCGCCCAGCTGACGACATTCGGCAAGCGCATGGCGATGTTCGGCGAAGACCTCCTGCGCGCATCAAAGCGCTTTGACGGCCTCATTGCAAGCTACCCCGCGCGCGGCATCAAGGGCGCGGTCGGCACCCAGCTTGACCAGCTCACGCTGTTTGAAGGCGACAAAAAGAAGGTCAAAGACCTAGACGCAAAGATACTATCCCACCTCGGCCTAAAAAACTCCTTCGGTTCAACCGGCCAGGTGTACCCGCGCACCCTGGACTTTGAAACAGTCGCCGCGCTATACCAGATAGGCGCGGGGCCTTCGAGCTTCGCAAAAACGCTGCGCATAATGGCGGGGCACGAGCTCGCAAGCGAGGGCTTCGCAAAGGGCCAGACGGGCTCCTCTGCAATGCCGCACAAGATGAATTCGCGCAGCTGCGAGCGCCTCAACGGCTTCCACGTGATACTGCGCGGCTTCATGGAGATGGCCTCCTCACTTGCCGGAGACCAGTGGAACGAGGGCGACGTCTCTTGCTCCGTTGTGCGCCGCGTGATGCTGCCTGGCGCGTTCTTCGCAATAGACGGCCTGCTTGAAACTTTGCTCACCATCCTCGGCCAGATGCGTGTGAATGTTTCCGTTATGAAGGCGGAGAGCGAAAAGTACATGCCCTTCCTCGCCACCACGACCATAATGATGGCGGCGGTGAAAAAAGGCATGGGCCGCGAAGACGCTCACGAAGTCATCAAAGAGCACGCCGTCGCAACCGCAGACGATTTGCGCGCGGGCAGGATTTCCGCAAACAACCTAGTTGAAAGGCTTGGCGAAGACAAGCGCATGCCGCTTTCAACAGCGGAACTCGGCAGGATACTCGCCACCGCCAAGACGGAAACGGGCATGGCCAAGGCGCAGGCGGAAGACTTTTCAAAGCGCGTGCATTCCTACATAAAAGACTGTCCCGAGGCGAAGAAGTACAAGCCCGCCCCGATACTTTAGGGAGTACGTCTAGTTCAATGTTCGAGCTTTTAAAGACATCGGCCAGCAGCGCGGCAAGGCGCGGCAAACTTACAACGGCGCACGGCGCGGTGCAGACGCCCGTCTTCATGCCGGTGGGCACGCAGGCCACGGTGAAGTCTTTGACGCCGGCGCAGGTTGAGGAGACGGGAGCGCAGATAATGCTTTCAAACACCTACCACCTGAACATACGCCCGGGCGCGGATCTGATAGAGTCTTTCGGCGGCCTGCACGGCTTCATGAAGTGGGAGAAGCCCATACTTACCGACAGCGGCGGCTTCCAGGTTTTCAGCCTATCAAAGCTCAGAAAAATCAAAGAGGACGGCATTTATTTCAGCTCGCACCTTGACGGCTCAAAGCTGTTCCTTTCGCCCGAAAGCTGCATGGAAATCCAGATGAAACTGGGCAGCGACATCTGCATGGTTCTGGACGAGTGCATACCCTACCCGAGCAAGAAGGATTTTGTCGAAACATCCACGGACAGGACCATACGCTGGGCAAAGCGCTGCCTTGAGCACGCCGATAAAATAGGCCTGCCGGAACGGAATAGGCTATCCTTCGCTATAGTTCAGGGGAGCAATTTTGAGGATGTGCGCGCGCGCTGCGCGCAGGAGCTTTCCGCGTTGAATTTCCCGGGCTACGCCATAGGCGGAGTGTCTGTGGGAGAGCCGGAGGAGGAGATGCTGCTGCAGGTTGCGGCCAGCGCGCCGCACCTTCCGCAGGACAAGCCGCGCTACGTCATGGGCGTGGGAACCCCCGTGCAGCTCTTAAAGATGATAGCCCTGGGGGCCGACATGTTTGACTGCGTGATGCCCACGCGCCTCGCGCGCCACGCAAACGCGTTCACGAAGGACGGCGTCCTGAACCTGCGCAATGCCAAGTTCGCGGCAGACAAGGCCCCGCTTGACGAATCGCTTTTAAACTACACCACGAATTTCTCGCGCGCCTATCTGCGCCACCTTGTCATGTCCGACGAAATGCTCGGATGCACGCTGCTCTCCATCCACAACATACACTTCTTCCAGGACCTCATGGCGCAGGCGCGCTCGCACATAGAAAGCGGAGACTTTGAAACTTGGAGTACAGCGTGGATTTCGCGCTACAATTCTAAGGAAGCCTAAAGATTTTTATTCAGCACCTCTCTATTTTTTAGCGCGCGAGATTTCTTGTAGGGATCCCCACTAGCTTCCGCATAAACGCACAATTTTTCACGCAACGACGCCGGAATTTTTAGATGCGGAAAATCCAGCAGCAGGCGCGCCGCGCCTTCAAGCTGCGCGGGCGTGAGGTTTTCATCCTGCGCGGCGGAAACGACGGCTTCCGTCGGGATATCCAAAAGCATCTCCTCCGTAATCGCTTCAAAATCAGGACAGCCTGTCCATTTCCCGCTGCCGGAGCCTAACCACGCAAGGAGCACCAAAGCGCGTTCACGTTCGTTCGGCATCTCCTTTGAAAGCTTTGAATTTAGCGCCGCCAAAGTTTCCTCACTTTTAAACGGACGCCTCTCAGATTTTTCCGCCTCTGACATGGGACGAAAGACAAAATATCCATCTTCAAAAATTCCCGAATCAAGCGTGGGGCGCAAGACCTTCGGTGCCGCTTCTATCCAGCGTGCGTAAGCCTCAGCATCTTCCTTTTGAATCCTTCTTCTGTCATCAAGTGCCTTGCGCAGGCTGTCCATGCCGCGCGCCGCAA
>JAVBSZ010000055.1:0-9157 GCA_031556415.1 Opitutales bacterium
AAAAATTCCACACGGGGCATGCCCCGCTCCGCACACTCCCTGCGTGGAATTTTTATATTTGGCCGCACGCACGCTGGTGCTCCTTTGAACTCGCGGCTTGGTTGCTTCGCAAACCCTCACCGTCACTCTTCGGGGAGTTTGCCGGCGCAAACGTATTTCCCCAAAGCCTGTGAAAAACTTTGAGCATTATCATGCGCAATTTCCTTCGGAATTTTTGTGTTTTGCGCCTTGCCATGTATGCAAACCGTACCGCCAAAACAGAAAGCGTCTCTTGTTTTTCCTGATGCCGCTACGCGGCGAGTCAAATGTCTTACAGATAAAAAACAATGCAGACGCATTGCGTCAGCATCTGTCGCGCAAGGCTCCGCCTTGCCGAGGGTGCGGGGCGCGCAGCCCCACTAATATAAACAGGAAAGTTTTTACCGTTCTATCGCTTGCATAAAAGCCTGCTTGCCGTGTCTTATATTTTCCCTGGGAGGAATTCTCCGCGGTATTGGTAGCGGCTGTTGAAGTAGTCGTTGGCTTTGGGCTCGTTGGTGAATTTGCCGAGTGCGGCGTCGTACTTGAGCGGCGTGTCCGGGAAGAACATGGGGATACTGCCGAGGAGCACGAATTCGTTGAGCTGGGCCGCGTATTCGACGATGTCGGAAGTGGCCTTCGTGCCGTCAAGGCAGGCGTTGACCCAGTTGCGGTGGTGGTCCTCCTTAAGGCGGGGCAGGATTTCGGCGGGCAGGGCGTTGCTCTTTTTAAGTTCCACCATGCGCTCGCGCGGGGATATCATTGTGCGCTCGCCGAACTGGTCAAAGCAGATTGCGCTTTCCTTCGTGCCTATCACCGCCGCGCCGTTCGGGGTTGCGTCTATCACTTCCTGCGGGATGCGCCTGAGGCCCTGCGGCTTTTGCGAGCCGTCAAGCCAATGCATTTTCACGCGCGGGCGCTTGCCCTTTGCGGGGAATTCGAAAACGGTTTTCATTTTTGCGGGCCAGCCGAAGTCGTTATATTCCGAGCTTGAGCCGGTGATGACGTCCGGCATACCGAGGTCCAGGGCGGAGTAGGGCCAGTCAAACGCGTGGCAGGCGTGGTCTCCCATCGCCCCCGTCCCGTAGTCGCGCAGGCCGCGCCAGTGGAAGGGCGTCCATTTGGCCGAGTAGGGCGAGTGGGGCGCGACGTTCAGCCACAGGTCGTAGTCCAAAGTTGCGGGGACTTTCTCGCTGCCGTCGGGGCGCTCAAAGGGCCCCTGGTGCCAGACGGGCCTGTCCGTCCAGATGCAGATTTCCTCCACTTCTCCGAGCAGCCCGCTGACGTAGTATTCGTAGAGCGAGCGCCAGCCGCCCATGCCGTGCCCCTGGTTGCCGAGCTGCGTGACCACTCCCGTTTTCGCCGCAATGCGCCTGAGGTCGCGCGATTCCCAAATCGTGCGCGTCATGGGCTTTTCAACATAGACGTGCTTGCCCGCCGCCATGGCCCACGCGGCTATGGGGTAGTGCGCGTGGTCGGGCGTGGAAATCACGACGGCGTCTATGTCCTTTCCGTACTGGTCGAACATCCTGCGGTAATCTTTAATGCGCGGGACGTCGGGAAAGGCCTTGTAGGATTTTTCCGCGGTGATGTCGTCAACGTCGCAGAATACGATTGGCCTGACCCTGTCATAGTTGCAGAGGCTTCTTACCGCGGACCAGCCGCGCCCGCCCACGCCGACGAACGCAACGCCGAGCTTGTCGTTCGGCCCTTTCTGCCTGTTCGCCGCCCACAGCGGCAAAACTGAAAACCCGAGCGTCCCAAGAGCCGCCTTCTTTAAAAAATCCCTTCTTCCATTCATAATATCCTCCCGTTTAAAAGATTTATCGTACACAATAACTGCCTCTCCGCGCAATACAAATCCGCGAACGGATGCGTACGAAATGCATTTTTTTTTCGAAAATTATTCATGCGGTTTTGGTGTGTTTAATTGCATGACTGTATTCCGCGTTTGAAATTTTTTCATTGACTTAGGAAGGATAAAACATACCCGATTAAAGAGGTTTAGATGAAGAGCTTTTGTCCAAAATGCGTTTCCGTGCTGCTTTCGGGGGTCATCCTCGGGGCCGCTTTCGGGCTGTCGCTGTGCCTGCACGGCGGCGGGCAGTGGCACTTGGTCTCGTCCGAAACCCACGGGTGCGACGGCGCGGCGGAACACTCCTTCTCATACGGTGAAGGGCACGAGTGCTGCACGGACGCCGGCCTTAGTTTTTCATCCGAATTCACCTGCGCGCGCAACATAGTCCAGCTTCCCGCGCTGTTTGTTTTTTCGGATATCGTATCCGTTAGTGAAAACACGGTTCCGAGGCCGGAGCTTAAAATTTCTTCGTTCAAGACGGCCCCGCCGGAAGTCGCGCTGGGGTCCGTCAGCCAAAGCATCGTTTCACGCCTGCTTATTTGAAGCGCGCGCTTTTGTAGCGCATGCGATTTTTTTTTGACTGCGCCCATATGGCGCATTATGTCCGCACGGTGGCATAAAAACATTTCGCATGCGCGCGTTTGATTTTGCGGCGCCGTCTTTCGCGTCCGCAATTAAAATTCAAAAAGCGGTGAGCGTATGAACGAAATATTTGGGAAATTTTACAGAAAAAACATTTTAATGGCTGCCTGCCTTCTGACGCCTTTCGCATTCGCGGGGGCGGATGAAAAACAGGCTGCGGAGAAGGCCTTTTCAATAGGCGAGCGGGTGGCGGAGGTGCTCTCCTTAAACCCCGAAATCCAATTCTACAAGGAGGCGATAACCGGTGCGAAAGCCGGCGTGCGCTACTCCTCGCAGTGGAATGATCCGGAGCTTTCATTCGGCGCGGGCTACAAGAGGCTGCGCGATTCCGGAGCTTCCGGCTTGGACAGCGGGGCCGTGTGGGAGGTGTCGGTAAGCCAGACTTTCGAATGGCCCGGGAGGATATCCCTGCGCCAGGCCATAGCGCAGAGGGACGTTGAAATGGCCGAACTCGGCGTCTCGCAGTTTGAAAACGCGCTTTCGGCAAAGGCAAAAAACCTCGCCTTCGGGCTTTACGCCGCCAACGCGAAGGCCGCCGCCATACGCGAGGTTGCGGAGCGCTACAGAAGCCTTAAGGAAAGCTTCCTGCAAAGGGAGCCCGGCGGAATCACCCCGCTTCTGCAGACTAGGGTGATAGAAGCCAGCGAGCTCGCCCTGCAGCGGCGCGCCACGGATGCGGAGCTTGCGGTGCAGTCCGCGCTCATAGACCTCAACCTTCTGCGCGGGGCGGACGCGGATTCCCCAATCAAAGTTAAGGCGCCCGCCCTCGACTTCAAGGAGGCCCCCGCCTTCCCTGCGCTTATTGCCGCCGCGCGCGGCTTCAACTACGAGTACCGAATCAAGCAGGCGGAGCTTGAAAAGCAGGGCTTCGCCGTTGACCTCTCAAAAAACGAGCGCTACCCGAGCGTGACCGTCAGCCCCTTCGTGTCCGTTGACAGGGTGGGGGAAAAGGAGACCATAGTGGGCCTGAGCGTCAGCCTTCCGCTTCCCCTGACGGACAGGACGGGCTCCGCCGTGGACATATCGATGTCAAAGCGCAGGCAGGCCGAAATCGCCGAGATGCTCGCCTTCAGGGAGCTCAGCCGCCAGGTTCTCATTTCGTCCAAGACGTACGGAGCAAAGCTCTTTGAAATCGGGCAATGGCGCAGAGACGCGGTTGAAAAATTCCGCGAGGCCGCGGAACTTTCAGACAGGCATTTCCGCATGGGCACCATTGACGTTGCAACCTATGTGGAGCTTCAAAACGGCTATCTTGACGCCGTCGAGGCGCTCTTCGACACGCAGAACGAAATCCTCCAGGCCGGCCTGCAGCTGCAGGAACTGACGGGTTTGGATTTAAGCCCGATGCGGGAGGCCAGGTGATGAGGCGTTTTGTTATGGCGCTCCTCTTGGCCTCGCTGCCGCCGCTGTTTTACGGCTGCGGGGAGCACGGCCACGACCATGAGGAAGACGCCCATGAAGAAGAAACGGAACGCGCCGGGGCGCACGCGCACGCGGAGTCCGAACTTGCCGTCCGCTATGAGGAGGGCAAGGGTCTTGAGCTGTCGGAAGAAATCGTCTCGGCGCTGGGCATAAAAGTCCAAAAACCGGAGCTGAAAAATCTTGCGGACAAAAAAATCCTGAAGGGCAGCGTGCTTTCACTGCATCCACAAACAACCGTCAATGTCAGGCTGCCGCTTGCGCAGGCGCGGGCGCTGAAAGATTACACGCCCAAAGGCGGCAGGCTTCTGCGCTTTGACGAGGCCCCCGCCGAAGTGTCGGGCCTTGCGGACCTTGTCTACGGGCTTGACTCCGCAGCGGGCGCAAACGTGGGCGCTTTCGTTGATGTCGAACTCCACTCGGCGCCGAGGACGGCGCTTTCAATCCCCTCTTCGGCCATATTGAAGGGCATGAACGGCAAGTCAGCCTACGTGCTGCGCGACGGCCACTACATGCGGACGGAAGTGAAGACGGGCGCGTTCGAAAACGGCCTGACGGAAATTTCCGAGGGCCTCACGGCGGATGACACGGTCGCGGTCAATTCCGTGGAGCAGCTGTGGCTCATCGAACTGCGCCTCACCAAGGGCGGCGGCCACAGCCACTAGCATTCAACTTTATTTTCAAATGATAAACAAAATTTTTGAATTCGCTCTGAAGCGCCGCGCCTTCATTCTGGCGCTGGCGCTCGGCGTGGCGATAGTCGGCGCGTGGTCCGCGCTCAGGCTGCCGATAGACGCCGTTCCCGACATCACCAACGTGCAGGTGCAGATCAACACCTCCGTGATGTCGCTCGCGCCCGAGGAGATAGAGCAGCTGGTTTCCCACCCCATAGAAATGGAGATGGGCGGGATTGAAAACCTGACGGAAGTGCGCTCCCTCTCCAAATTCGGGCTTTCCCAGGTGACGCTGGTTTTCAGGGAGGGCACGGACATATACAGGGCCAGGCAGCTTGTCGGCGAGCGCCTGCAGCCCGTCATTCCCCAGCTTCCCGAAGGCGCGGTTCCGCAGATGGCGCCGATTACCACGGGCCTTGGGGAAATCTACCACTACATAGTCAGATACGCTGACGGCGCTAAATCTGCGCCGGAAGACGCCGTCGCAAAACTCCAGGAGCTTAAACAGCTGCAGGACTATGTAATAAAGCCCGCTCTGCGCACCGTGCCGGGCGTCACGGAGGTGAACACAACGGGCGGGTACGAACGCCAGTTCGTCATCATGCCCGACACCGCCAGGCTTAACAGCGCCGGTCTGACGGTTGCGGACCTCGCCGCGGCGGTTTCCGAAAACGTGCAAAACGCGGGCGGATCCGTGGTTGAAAAGGGCGCTGAATTTGTGAGCGTGCGCACGGTGGGGCGCGTGCGGACAATAGAGGACATAGCGAACCTCCCGCTGAAATTTGCGGGTTTGAAAAAGGACGCGTTGCTTGTCAGGGATGTCGCCGAGGTCGCAATATCGTCGGGCATGCGCACGGGCACGGCAACATACAACGGAGAGGAGGCCGTGCTTGGAACCGTGCTCATGCTCATAGGCGAAAACAGCCGCGTCGTTTCGGAACGCGTGCATGCGCGCATCCTTGAAATCGGGCCCAAGCTGCCCGCCGGCGTCGAAATCAAAACTGTCTACAACCGCACGGACATCGTTGATTCAACGATAAAAACGGTGAGGAACAACCTGTTCGAAGGCGCAGTCCTCGTCATCGCGGTTCTGATTGCGCTCCTTGGCAACTGGCGCGCGGCGCTGATTGTGGCGGCGGCCATACCGCTCTCCATGCTCTTCGCGGTGACGGGCATGCTGCAGCGCGGGGTGTCCGGCAATTTGATGAGCCTTGGGGCTATAGACTTCGGGCTCATAGTCGACGGCGCGGTGGTGATGGCTGAAAACATCGTGCGGCGCGTGGGACTGCGGCAGCGCGAACTCGGCCGCCTTCTGACGAGGGACGAGCGCATACAGACTGTGCTTGCCGCAAGCAAACAGGTGGGTTCACCGACCGTTTTCGGCGTGGGCATAATAACGATAGTCTACCTGCCGATTTTTGCGCTCACGGGCACGGAGGGGAAAACTTTCACGCCCATGGCCTTCACCGTCGTCTTCGCGCTCGTCGGCGCGCTGATAGCCTCGCTCACGCTCGTTCCCGTTTTGTGCTCCTACTTGCTCACTTCCAAAGTGGGCGAAGGGGACAACGTCTTCATCAGGATTTCAAAATGGGCGTATGAACCCGTGCTGAAATTCAGCCTGAAGTTCTGGTGGCTTGTTTCCGCGCTCGCTCTCGCGGTTTTTGCGCTGTCGTTATGGGTGTTTTCAAAGCTGGGTTCGGAGTTCATCCCGCAGCTCGACGAAGGGTCCCTCGCAGCGCAGATGATAAGGACCACGAGCGTCGGGCTTGAGCCTTCCATAGCCATGCAGACTAGGGTTGAAAAGCTCATGCTCGAAAAGTTCCCCGAGGTGTCCGACACCTTCTCGCGCATAGGCACCTCCGAAGTCGCCACAGACCCCATGGGCGTGAACGTGAGCGACAGCTACATCATGCTCAGGCCCGTTTCCGAATGGAGGAAAATCGGCGGCAGGCCCATAAGCAAGGAGGCGTTGACGGAGCTGATGAGGGAGGAGTTCGCGCTGAAATTCCCAGGGCAGAGCTACCTGTTTTCCCAGCCCATAGAGCTCAGGTTCAACGAGCTTCTTTCGGGCACGCGCGCGGACCTCGCAATAAAAATATTCGGGGACGACTACGATGAACTTGTGGAAATCGGCGAAGAGCTGCGCGAGATTGTGGAGAGTGTTCCCGGCGCGGCGGACGTGGAGTTCGACGCCATAGGGAAGTCTCCCATGCTGCAGGTCGTCATGGACAGGGCGGCAATGGCGCGCTACAACGTCCACGCTGGCGCCGTCAACTCGGTTGTGGAGACGGCCTTCGCGGGCGTGGAAAGCGGCGTCATCGTCAAAGGCAACAGGCGCTATCCGATAATCACAAGGCTCTCCGAAAAAGAGAGGAGGGACTTTGACAACGTCTCCAACTTCGCCGTGCGCACGAACGACGGCGGGCTCATGACGCTTGGCAAAGTGGCAAAAGTTGAGGCGACGGAAAGCGTCAACACCATCAGCCGAGATGCTTTCCAGCGCCGCTTGGCCCTGCAGGTCAACCTGCGCGGGCGCGACGTGCAAAGCTTCATAAGCGAGCTCCAGGGAAAAATTTCCTCGCAGCTGGAACTGACCGAGGGCTACTTCATAGAGTATGGCGGCTCCTTCAAAAACCTGCAGGAGGCCAAAGAGAGGCTGGCCGTCGTCGTTCCGCTCGCGCTCGCGCTGATTTTCATGCTCATCTTCATGGCCTTCGGAAGGCTTCGTCAGGTGCTCATCATTTACAGCGCGGTTCCCCTGGCAATAAGCGGCGGCATATTCGCCCTCTATCTGCGCGGGATTCCCTTCTCGATTTCCGCTGCGGTGGGCTTCATAGCGCTCTCCGGCGTGGCCGTGCTCAACGGCCTGATGATAATATCGTTCATCAACCAGCTGGTAAAGCAGGGCAAGGACCTCCGCAGCGCCGTGATTGAAGGGTCCGCCACGAGGCTGCGTCCGGTGCTTATGACGGCGCTCGTTGCCGCGCTGGGCTTCGTGCCCATGGCCTTGGCGACGGGCGCGGGGGCCGAAGTGCAAAGGCCCATAGCGACCGTCGTGATAGGCGGAATAATAACCACCACCTTCCTGACCCTAGTCCTGCTTCCCGCAATCTATTACAAACTGGAGCGGAGGACGAATGGAGCGTCCTTGAAAAAATGACAACTATAAGAAAGGAAAAATTATGAATGTGATTAGGAAAATCGCTGTTGGTTTGATGCTGATGGGGGCGTTGGCCCTTTCCGCGTGCGCGTCGGAAGAAGCCAAGCCCTCAGATGCCAAAGCGCCCGCAAAGGCGGAGTGCGTATGCAAAGCCCCCGAAGGGCCAAACTGCGTGACCGTCAACGCTCGTAACAGGTACGACGAGGAGGGCGCGATGAAGCGCAGAATCTACCCGCGCCATCTGCATTACGGAATCAAGCAGAGCGTGAAGTGCGGCTGCGATTGCCACGCCTGAAAACCGAATATGACACAGCGGATATGCCGCCCAAGTTCGGGCGGCTTATCAAACTGCGCTGTGCGCGCAAAGCTTCGCTTTTCACCTTATGAAAAATGGAAGGGCGGCGAGGATGAAAACTGCAGCAGCCGCGCCGCCGCATCCTCCGGATTTGTTTCCGTCGGCAATGACGGTATCACCGTTTTTGAATTTGAGCTCCGCCGTACCCCGCGCAAAGAAGGATATTTCCGCGGGCATTTCACCGGCCTTAGATATGGCGCTGACCACAGCAAGGGCCGCGGCCAGATCGCTTGAGGAAATCTCCCTAAGCAGCTTGACGGCTTCGAGTTTTTTATCCGGCCCCGCCATTGCCGTCTCGAAAAACTTTGCCACGTCGGTTTTGATCCCGTCGATTATGCAGGTTAATTCATTTTCCATTTGATTCCTTTCACTATTTAAAAATTTTACGGCTGATATGAACAATGTCAATCCGTTAGCCTATCATGACAGCTTTTTGCGAATTGGAAAACTGGCACTCAAACTCTTTTGGCTGGAAGGATTGGGGTTCAGACAAGGCGCAAGGAAAATTGAGGGCGGAAGCGTACTAAACGTACGTGAGGGTCTCGATTATTCCGCAGCAACACAGCACCAACTCCGATATTGCCTGCCAAAAGTGCCCGAGGCGGGACTCGAACCCGCACGACTGATAAGGTCAACGGATTTTAAGTCCGCAGCGTCTACCGTTCCGCCACTCGGGCAAAGGGATGAAAGATTTAAGAGAGTTCCAGTTTTTTTAATTCTTTCAACTCTTTTTTTGTGCGAAAGGGCCGCGGCTCCGGCGGGCATTTAGCTGCGTGTTCGGTGTTGGAACTCCAGAAATTGACCCTGAATGAAAGGGGCGGTGTTCGAAATAGTCTCTGCGGAACGCGGCGCGCGGCGGGGTTTTGAAAGTTCGGATATCTTCCCGCAAAAGCGCGTTACTTCTTGAAATACTTCCCGCTGATTTTGTCCTTCTCCAAAATATGGAAGCCCGCCTTCTTGATGCGGGTCATGTCCGAAAGCGATTTCTCTTTGCCGGGCGTGTATTCGCTCGTGATGTTCGGCGCGTCGTA
>JAVBSZ010000033.1:0-6854 GCA_031556415.1 Opitutales bacterium
GTCATGCAGGACGACGGAGCCCGCGCCTATTTTCGCGCCCTTGCCGATTGTTATGTTGCCGATTAGCTTTGCGCCCGCGCCTATGAGCACGCCGCTTTTGACTTTCGGGTGCCTGTCTCCCAACTCGTTGCCCGTGCCGCCTAGGGTGACTTCGTGGAGTATTGAAACGTTGTCGTCAACCACGCTGGTTTCTCCGGCAACGAAGCTCGTGGCGTGGTCGAGCAGTATTCCGCCGCCGAACTTCGCCGCGGGGTGTATATCCACCGCGAAGACTTCGCTGGAGAGGCTTTGCAGGTAGTAGGCCAGGTGCTTGCGGCCGTCATTCCAAAGGGAATGGGCTATTCTGTGCACGGTGATGGCGTGGAAGCCCTTGTAGTAAAAGAGGGGCTGGATGAAGCTGTTGCAGGCGGGGTCGCGCTCTTTTATGGCGACGAGGTCCGCAAGCACCTGCGCGCGCAGGCAGGGGTTGTGGAAAAACACTTCGCCGATTATGTGGGAAATGCGCTCCTCCGGCATTGCGAAGCGCCCGAGCTTCCTTGCCAGGCGGGCCGTGATGGCCTCAAAAAGGGTGTCTTTTGAGACGACGACGTCGTCAAAAAGCGCGCCGAGTTCGCGCTCATTCTCGACGATTTCCGTGGCTTCGTCGCAAATTTCTTTCCAGATCGCGCTTTCCGCCTCCGAAACCGTCTTTTCCATATCCTTCTTTTTTGTCATAAAACTTAAGCAAAATTCTTTGGAATTTATTTTATTTATCAATGCTAAAGTGCGCGCGGATGCGTCAAATCAAAGTTGACAAGGCGCGGCGCGGTGCTAGTTTTTCACCCTTAATTTACAAAAAGAAAAATTATGTTCGACATGTCAACGATAGAGGCGCTCTGCAAGCGCCGCGGTTTCATTTTCAGGTCCTCCGAAATTTACGGCGGCTTCAACGGATTTTTTGACTACGGCCCGCTGGGTGTGGAGCTCAAAAACAACATCAAGGCGGCCTGGTGGAAGGACTTTGTCAACTGCCGCGACGACATGGTGGGGCTTGACGCCTCCATAATCATGCATCCCGCCGTCTGGAAGGCGTCGGGCCACATCGACGGCTTTTCGGACCCCATGGTGGACGACAGGGAAACCAAGCTGCGCTTCCGCGCCGACCAGCTCTTCTTCTCCCGCGTGAGCGTGGGCGGCGAAATTATAGGCTATGTCTCCGTTCTTGAAGACCCGAACATGCAGGCGCAGGCGGAGGAGAAGGCGGACACCCTCAAGAGGAAGCTCGCCAAGCAGGGAACTTTGGACGCCATCGTTTTGCAGGACTACACGAACGCGAAGCCCGAAGAGTACGAGCTCATCCCTTCCCCCGCGACGGACAAGGCCGGCTGCCTCACGCCGCCGAGGGACTTCAACCTGATGTTCCAGACCTACGTCGGCGCATTGCGCGACGACACCGCAATAGCATACCTGCGTCCCGAAACCGCGCAGGGCATATTTGCTGACTTCAAAAACGTCGTGGACACCTCCCGCGTGAAGGTGCCATTCGGCATAGCGCAGATAGGCAAGGCATTCCGCAACGAAATCACGCCGCGCAACTTCATATTCCGCAGCCGGGAGTTTGAGCAGATGGAAATTGAATACTTCATCTCCCCGCATGACGACTGGAAAACCCTGCATCGCGATTGGATAGACGCGTGCAAGGCCTGGTTCGTTTCAATAGGCATTCCCGCGGAGTCATTGGCGGAAGACAGGCACCCCGACGAAAAACTCGCCCACTACGCCAAGGCCTGCACGGACATCACCTTCAAATTCCCGCACGGCCTGCAGGAGCTGCAGGGCATAGCCGTGCGCGGAAATTTTGACCTCACGCAGCACCAGAACGCGTCGGGCAAGAACCTCGAATATTTTGACGAGACGCTGAAGGAAAAATACCTGCCGCACGTGATAGAGCCTTCTCTCGGCGTTGACAGAACCTTCCTTGCGGTCATGACAGCCGCCTATTGCGAAGACGAAATCCCGAACGAGAAGGGCGAGCCCGAAAAGCGCGTCGTCCTCAAATTCAGCCCGCGCGTCGCGCCCTACAAGGCCGCCGTTTTCCCGCTGGTCAAAAACAAGCCGGAAATCGTCGAACGCGCGCAGGCGCTTTACAAAAAGCTGCAGCGCCGCTGGAACGTGTTTTACGACGCCACGGGCGCGATAGGCCGACGCTACCGCCGCCAGGACGAAATCGGCACGCCCTTCGGAATCACCATTGACTTCGACACCATAGAGAAGGACGGCTCAGTCACGCTGCGCGACCGCGACACCACAAAGCAGGTGCGCATGTCGGAAGACGAGCTTATGAAGTATCTTTCAGAGCAGATAGACGGATAAAAAATTCAAAAGACAACAGAGGGAAAGACCATGCCAACCAAACCGTTCAAATACCAGAAGATGTTTCCGCTCGGAAACGACGACACCAAGTACAGGCTCATCACAAAGGAGCACGTTTCCGAAATAGAATGCTGCGGCAAAAAGGTTCTGAAGGTTGAGCCGGAGGCGCTTGAACTCATCGCGCGCGAAGGCTTCAAGGAGGTTTCCTTCTTCCTGCGCCCCGCGCACCTGCAGCAGGTTGCGGACATCCTCGAAGACCCCAAGGCGTCCGAAAACGACAAGGCCGTGGCGCTCACCATGCTGCGCAACGCGGAAGTTTCCAGCATGGGCAAGCTGCCCTTCTGCCAGGACACGGGCACGGCCACGATAGTCGGCAAAAAAGGGCAGGGCGTATGGACGGGCTTTGACGACGAGGAGATGCTCTCAAAGGGCGTCTACGAGTGCTATACCGAGGAGAACCTCCGCTACTCGCAGAACGCGCCGCTCAACATGTGGGACGAAGTCTACACCTGCTGCAACCTTCCCGCGCAGATAGATTTGTACGCCACGGATTCAGACAAATACGAATTCCTCTTCGTGGCAAAGGGCGGCGGCTCGGCCAACAAGACCTACCTCTTTCAGGAGACCAAGGCCATCATCACGCCAGAAAAGCTCCTGCCCTTCCTGGTCGAAAAAATGAAGTCTTTGGGTACGGCGGCCTGCCCGCCTTACCACATCGCGTTTGTTATCGGCGGCACCAGCGCTGAAACCTGCCTTAAGACCGTGAAGCTCGCCTCCACGAAATATCTGGACGCGCTGCCCACTTCCGGCAACGAGCTCGGGCACGCCTTCCGCGACGTCGAACTTGAAAAGCAGCTGCTTGACGAGGCAAAGAAGCTCGGCATAGGCGCGCAGTTCGGCGGGCTCTACTTCGCGCTCGACGTGCGCGTAATCCGCATGCCGCGCCACGGCGCGAGCTGCCCCATAGGCATGGGCCTCTCGTGCTCCGCGGACCGCAACGCGAAGGCGAAAATCACGAAGGACGGCATATTCATCGAGGAGCTGGAGCACAACCCGGGCAGGTTCATTCCGGAAAAGTACCGCAGCGTCAACACCGCAGACGGCGCCGCCGAAATCAACCTGAACGTTCCGATGAATGAGATACTGGCGCAGTTGGACAAATACCCTGTCAAAACGCGCCTCAAACTCAACGGCACCATAATTGTGGCGCGCGATATAGCGCACGCAAAGCTCAAGGAGCGCCTCGACCAGGGTCAGGGGTTGCCCGAATATTTCAAGAGCCACCCCGTGTACTACGCGGGCCCCGCAAAAACCCCGGAAGGCATGGCCTCCGGCTCCTTCGGCCCAACCACCGCGGGCAGGATGGACTCCTACGTTGACCTCTTCCAGTCTAACGGCGGAAGCATGGTGATGATAGCCAAGGGCAATCGCTCGCAGGCCGTTACCGATTCCTGCAAAAAGCACGGCGGCTTCTACCTCGGCTCAATAGGCGGCCCCGCGGCCATCCTCGCCAAGGACAACATCAAAAAGGTCGAGCTTGTGGAGTTTCCCGAACTCGGCATGGAGGCCGTCTGGCAGATTGACGTTGTGGACTTCCCCGCCTTCGTCCTCGTGGACAACAAGGGGAACGACTTTTTTAAACAGCTATAAAATATCAGAAAATGAGTAAGTTTAAGTTTGCAGTTCTGCCGGGCGACGGAATAGGCCCGGAAGTTATGGATGTCGCCCTCAAGGTGCTTGACAAGGCCTGCGCGGACGCGGGGCACGAACTCGAGTACGGCACCTACGAAATTGGCGGCGCTGCCATAGACAAGTTCGGCGCGGCGCTCCCCGAAATCACCCTCAAGGGCTGCCAGGCTGCCGACGCCATTCTCTTCGGCTCGGTAGGCGGCCCCAAGTGGGAGAAGCTTCCGCCCAAAGATCAGCCTGAAAGGGCGTCGCTTTTGCCGCTGCGCAAGGCCTTCAAGCTTTTTGCGAACATACGCCCGGGGCTTCTGTATCCGGACTTGGTTGACGCGTCCCCCCTCAAGGCGGAGCGCATCCCCAACGGCATAGACATCATCTGCATACGCGAACTCACCGGCGGCATATACTTCGGCGAAAAGAAAACCGTGGAGCTTGACAATGGAGAGACGCAGTCTTCAGACACGATGGTTTATAAGACCAGCGAAATCATCCGCATCGCCGAAACCGCCGCGCAGACCGCGCTTTCGCGCTCAAAGAAGCTCTGCTCGGTTGATAAGGCCAACGTGCTTGAAACTTCGGTGCTCTGGCGCAAGACCGTCAGCGAATACATTTCGAAGAACTATCCCGAAATCGAGCTTAAGCACATGTACGTTGACAACGCCGCAATGCAGCTCGCGCGGGACCCGAACCAGTTTGACGTTTTCGTAACGGAGAACATGTTCGGAGACATCCTTTCAGACGAGATGGCCGTGATATGCGGCTCCCTCGGCATGCTCTGCTCGGCCTCGCTGGGAGACATGAAAAACTCCTTCGGCTTGAAGTACGGCCTGTACGAGCCCGCGGGCGGCACCGCGCCGGACATCGCCGGCAAGGGCATCGCAAACCCCTGCGCTCAGATACTCTCCGCCGCGATGATGCTGCGCTTCTCCTTCGGAGAGGACGCGCTGGCGTCTAAGATTGAGGCCGCGGTGCGAAAGACCGTCTGCGGCGGAACGCGCACGGGAGACATCGCTTTCGGCAGGCCCGCCGTTTCAACGGAAAAAATGGGCGAAGAAATAATCAAAAATTTGTAAGTTATGATGACAGCATCCGACATCAGGCGCAGCTTTCTGGACTTCTTCAACTCCAAGGGGCACACCGCGGTTCCATCGGCGTCTTTAATGCCGACGAGCCCGAACCTGCTTTTCACGAACGCGGGCATGAACCAGTTCGTGCCGTACTTTTTGGGAGAAGCCAAGGCGCCGTTTCTGCGCGCTGCGGACACGCAGAAGTGCATACGCGCGGGCGGCAAGCATAACGACCTTGAGGATGTCGGCTTTGACACCTACCACCACACCTTCTTCGAAATGCTGGGCAACTGGTCTTTCGGAGACTACTTCAAGAAGGAGGCCATAGAGTGGGCCTGGGAGCTGCTCGTGGAAGTCTGGAATTTCCCGAAGGAGAGGCTCTACGTCACCGTCTACGACCCTGCAAAAGGAGAGCCCGCGGAGTTTGACAAGGAGGCGTACGACATCTGGTCAAAGCTCCTCACGCGCTACGGGCTGGACCCCGAAACGCATATCAAAAAATGCGGCAAGAGGGACAACTTCTGGATGATGGGCGAGACTGGCCCCTGCGGCCCCTGTTCCGAAATCCACATAGACCTCACGAAAAACGGAGACACTAAGGGCGCGCTAGTCAACGAAGGTTCGGCGGAATGCATAGAAATCTGGAACCTCGTCTTCATGCAGTTCAACGCGGAGGCGGACGGAAGCTTCATCCCGCTTAAGCATAAAAATATCGACACGGGCATGGGGCTTGAGCGCGTCGCGGGCATAATTGCGACGACGAAGAATTTTACGGATTTTTCCACGCTCTCATCCAACTACAACAGCGATTTATTCACCGACATCTTCAGGCACATTTCGGATATGTCGGCGCGCACGTACACGGGAACCATCCCGGCGAGCCGCACGGACATGTCCGAGCAGGAGCTTAACGACTGCATTTTCAGGGTGCTGGCGGACCACATCCGCACGCTATCGTTTTCCATAGCCGACGGCATCATGCCCGGCAATGACGGCCGCAACTACGTTCTGCGCCGCATACTGCGCCGCGCGGTGATGTACGGAAAGCGCATGGGCCTCTCTCACGGCTTCTTTACCAAGCTTGCGGACCCGCTCATTAAGAAGATGGGAAAGATTTTTCCGGAGCTCGAGGAGAACAGGCGCGTCATCCTCAAGGTGCTCGACAACGAGGAGAAGTCCTTTGAAAGGACGCTGGACAGGGGCCTGCAGCTGCTCGACGCAATCACGCTCAAGGAAAAAAGCGTCTCCGGAGAGCAGGCCTTCATCCTTTACGACACCTACGGCTTCCCGCTGGATTTGACGCAGCTCATCGCCGCCGAGCGCGGCATGGAAGTTGACGTGCGCGGCTTCGAAACGCAGATGGAACGCCAGCGCGTGCGCGCGAGAGACGCGCAGAAAAAGGAAGTCATCAGCATTTCGGACGCGGGCGAGGTTGAGAAGGCCACGCAGTTTTTGGGCTATGAATCTGAAAACTTTTCGAATTTTTCCACGGAAATCAGCGCGATAGTTGAGGGCGAGGACGCCGACTATCTCGTATTCCCGCAGACGCCGTTTTACGCTGAAAAGGGCGGGCAGGTCGGCGACAGGGGCTTTGTTGAGATTGCCGGCCGCGCGCACGAAATTTTCGACACCAAGATTGACGGCGCGGGCCACGTGCTGCACAAGGTGCGCAAGGGCGTATTTAAGAAGGACGCCATCGGCACGGAAGTCGTGCTCGGCATAGACAAGATACGCCGCCTTGCAATACAG
>JAVBSZ010000037.1:0-4147 GCA_031556415.1 Opitutales bacterium
GCCAACGGAAGCTTCGCCGACATCTTCGACTTTGTGAAAAGGGTGGGCGTGAAAAACATCAACAAGCGCGTGATTGAAAGCCTGATTCTTTCGGGCGCGTTTGACTCTTTCGGCATAGACCGCGGCCACCTGCACGCGGCCATGGACGCCATAATAAACCACGCAAAGGAGCTTGAGGAGGACTCGCAAAACGGGCAGACGAACATGTTCGACCTCTTCGGCGATTCGGCCTCGCCCTCCGGCTCAAACATGTCGGACATCATAGACCTTACGGCGCCGCCCATGCCGCTGGCAAAAAAGCTCATGGAGGAGAAGAACCTTCTGCAGTTCTACGTGTCGGGCCACCCGATGAGCGAGTTCAAGGGTCTCGACGACGCCCTAAACATCCTGCCGGACGACGGGTATGTGAGGAAATTCAAGCGCGCGCCATTCAGGGCCTGCGGCGTGGTCTCAACCGTGGTCAAGCGCCTCACAAAAAAGGACAACAAGCTCTGGTGCTATTTCACGCTCTCAAGCCAGAGCGGGAAGACGTGGCAGATAAACATGTTCCCGTCCGCCTATGAAAAATACTTCCAGATGCTCGCCGACGGCGAATGCGTCTGCGTAAGCGGCGACGTCCGCTGCGACGATGGCTCGGAAATCCGCTACAGCGCGAACATTGTGGAGCCCATGCGCGACGCCTCCGTCTCATACGTCACAAAAATAAAATGGAGCGTGCGGCCCGACGTCAACGCCAAGCGCTTTGTGAACCTCCTTTCCCACTACATCAACGAGGACGCCTGCGGCAGCGGGGTCGCGCACGAAATCAGCCTGCGCACCGGCGAGGGCGAACTGCTCGTGATGAAAACACCGCGTTCCATGCAGAGCGGTTTCAACATCCAGGCTTACGCCAAACTCGCCTCCGAGCCCTCCGTCGTCGGTATCTCAGCCTCCGCGCGCGGCATACCCGAGCCCGAACGGCCAAGATGGGGCAATTCCAAATTCAAAAAATAATTTTGGCGCAATGCTTTGGGCGAATAGCTGTGTTGCTGCGGAATAATTGCGACCCTCACGTACTTCAGTACGCAACGGCCCGCAATCTTCCTTGCGCCTTGCTCTTCATCCCAAATCATTGCGCCAAAAGGGCAATCTCCAAAGCGTACCGCCAAAAGGCGCTAGAAGCGCCACCCATTTAAGGGGCTAACGCCCCTTGCGCGATTGCTTTCGCAATACGCTATCCCCAACATTCTTTTGATGCCTCCAAGGCGGTGAGTCAAGTGTGGTAATTTTATAATTGCAGTCTGCGTTTGGCGCGCTTGAATAGGCCTCCTAAATTTTTTTAATTATGGCTGACAAGAATACCGTTTCAATCCTTCTGGAAAAGGCCAAGGCCGGAGAAAAAATACTCGAGAGCGCCTACGGCAACATTTTGGCGTGGCTCAACGAGGACTTCCTCCCGCAGTGGGCCTTTGACGCCCTTGAGGAGCTTTTCGTCTCCGAAAATTATGGCGAGATAAACGACAGGTTTTTCGCCCCCATCGCCTTCGGCACGGGCGGCATGCGCGGCAGGACGATTGGCAGGACGCTCACCAAGGCCGAGGCCGGAACGCTTTCCGCGCAGGGCACGCCCGCGCACGCGGCCGTCGGCGCAAACAACATGAACGACTTCACCGTGGCGCGCGCCACCCTCGGCCTTTTCGCATACTGCAAAAAGTACTGCGAGGAAAACAAGCTCGGCTCACCCAGCCTCGTAGTGGCTTACGACGTGCGCCATTTCTCAAGGCATTTTTGCGAACTCGTGGCGTCGATATGGACGCGCCTCGGCGGAACGGTCAAAATTTTCGGCTCCCCGCGCAGCACGCCGCAGCTTTCATTCAGCGTGCGCGACCTCAGGGCGACGGCGGGCATAGTCATCACCGCAAGCCACAACCCCGCCTGCGACAACGGCTACAAGGTTTATTTTTCGGACGGCGCGCAGATAATTTCCCCGCACGCCGAAGGCATAGTTGATAGCGTCAACGCAGTCGCCTGGGCGGACGTTAAAAAGCATCTTGAAATAGATTTGGGCAAGGTGGGCTCCGTGGAAAAATCCTGCGAGGACGCGTATCTCAAAGCCGTGGAAGCCTGCGTTATAGACGCGGAGGCGATGAAGGCCAACAAGCCGAAGGTCGTCTTCACTTCCGTGCACGGCACGGGGGCCGTCATGTGCCCCGCAGTTCTGCGCGCCTACGGGATAGAGCCCGTTCTGGTTGCCGAGCAGATGGTGATGGACCCGCGCTTTCCCAGCGTCAAACAGCCCAACCCCGAGTACGCGGAAACGCTCGCCCTCGGCATCAAAACCGCCGACGAGGCGGGTGCTGACTGCCTCATGGCCACGGATCCGGACTGCGACCGCATGGGTGTGGCAATCCGCGCTAAGGACGGCAAAATGAAGCTTCTAACCGGCAACATGATAGGCGCGCTTCTCGAAGAATACCGCATAGCGCGCATGAAGCAGATGGGCTGGATTAAGAACGTGAAAAACTGCGCGGTCATAAAAACTTTCGTGACGTCGCCCCTGCAGGACGCCATCGCCGAGGCCAACGGCCTCAAGTGCGTCAACACGCTCACGGGCTTCAAATGGATAGGCGGAAAGCTCGAGGCGTATGAGCGGGCCCTCGTCAAGGCCGTGCCCGAACTCGCCGGAAATTATGACTCCCTCCCCTACGAAAAGCGCCGCGAGCTTCTGCAGGAGCACAGCACCTTCTTCGTCTTCGGCGGGGAGGAAAGCTACGGCTACCTCGCCACGGACTACGTGCGCGACAAGGACGCCAACGCGGCCGTGCTCATGTTCTCCGAGATGGTAGCGCACCTCAAAGGCGAGGGCCGCAGCGTTGACGAATTCCTCGACGAAATCTACCTCAAGTACGGCTACTTCTACGAGGAGCTCAAGAGCATATACCGCGAGGGCGCGGCGGGCGCCGCGAAGATACAGGGCTTTTTAAAGGGCATAGGCGAAAGCCCCCTCAAAGAGGTCGGCGGCGTGAAGGTGAAAAGCTCAGTCAACTTCGCCAAGGACAAAATCATAGACGCCGACGGGCAGGAAATTTCCAAGGAAAAATTCTTCTTCTACGAGCTCGAGAACGGCTACAAGTTCGCAATCCGCGCAAGCGGCACGGAGCCCAAGATAAAATTCTACGGCTTCGCACGCGAGAACGTCAAGGACGCCGCGGACCTTCCGCGCGCTAAGGATGCGGCCAAGGCGGAGCTGCTGCGTTTACTTGATGAGCTTGAAAAGATTTTCGATTCGGCGGAATAAAATCTAGGCAACTCGTGCGGTTGACATCTGCGTGCCGGAGCGTTTAAATGCCGCGATATGAATAGGACGATTTTTGCCGCGCTTGCGGCTCTGTTTTCGTTCGCGGCTTTGGGCGCGGAGAACCCGTACGGCGTCTGCGCCCACGTCAGCAGGGACTTTGAGCGCGACGCGGCGCAGCGCGAGTACGAACTCATGAAGGGGGCCGGCATAGAATGGGTGCGCACGGACTTTGACTGGAGCGGCGTTGAGAAAAAGCAGGGCGAGTGGGATTTTGCAAAGCTCGACGACACCGTGAAAAAGGCCGCCGATTCCGGCATCAAGCTTCTGCCCATCCTCGTCTACGACGTCATGTGGGCCGCGCCGGCCTGGAAGCATCAGGACAAGTGGCTGGAGTACGTGCGCAGAACCGTGGGCCGCTACGCAAAGGAGCTGCGCCATTGGGAGGTGTACAACGAGCAGAACTCCGCCGGCTTCTGGCATGACGCGCCCAGCGGCGCGAACTACGCGGAGTTCCTTAAAAACACTTATAAGGAAATTAAAAAGATAGACCCCAAGCTCACCGTGCTTTACGGCGGAACGAGCGGCGTGCCCCTCAAGTTCATAGAGGATTCTTTTGCGGCGGGCGCGGGAAAATATTTCGACGTTATGTGCGTGCACCCTTACGGCTGGTACGCCGGCAAGGCGCCGGAAGACATGGTGGCGGAGCTCGACGGCCTGCGGGCGCTCATGGCAAAGCACAAGCTTTCAGGCAAGCCCGTGTGGCTCACGGAAATGGGTTTTCCGACTTTCGCGGGGAGCTTTTATTCCGAGGCGATAGGCGCGGCGCTCGTGCGTGCGGGCATAGAACCCTCCAAAACCGCCGCCGCCGCC
>JAVBSZ010000023.1:0-7800 GCA_031556415.1 Opitutales bacterium
CGAATCTCGGCGCGATAAACATGAACACCGCAAACGGCACGCTTTACATAGATTCCGTCGCAGCAATCGGCACTGTCACCGCCAACAAGGGCGTTTCCAACACCCTCCAGATTCTGCAGGATTCCACGATGACGGGCGCTCTCACAGTCGGCGGAAATGCTGCGGCTACCACGCTGAATCTCGACATCACAAACGGCAAGAGCCTGACCTCCACGGGCGTCATCAACATGCAGAGCCTCGGCGTGTTTTATCTCAACAAGACCGCGGGCGCCAGCAACACCATCAGCGTTGCGGGCATCACCGGCGGGACGGGAGACCAGAATACGCGCATAGTCACGAGCACGGTTGCGGGCAACGTCACGCTCAACCTCACGGGAAGCGGAGATTACGAATACACTTCGCGCATTCACGACTTCGGCGGGGCCCTGCCGAGCGCTTCGGACATTCCCGCGAACGCGAAAATCGCAATCAACAAGACGGGCAGCGGCATCCAGAAGCTGCGCGGCCAGAACTACTGGCGCGGAGACACGACGGTCAGCGCCGGCGAACTGCACATCAGGACAAATCCTTTGGAGAATTCTCTGCGTATGGGCATAGGCAACGTCATCATCAGGGGCGGCTCCTTAAGCGCGATTGAAGCGACCACTGCGGCCAACCCCGAAATAGGAACGCTCTACGCCACGGGCCTCACCTGGGATTCCGCCGGAACGATAATCGTGGACATCAGCGGAAACGCTGCGGACAAGATAGTTCTCAGCGGTTCGCTCACGAAGGGCACCGGCGCGGACTTCGTCTTCGACATCGTTGCGGGTGCCGGCGGCATTGTGGAAAATTACGACTACGAAATTCTCACTTTCACGGATTCCACATTCAATGAGGCCGATTTTGAGGCGGCTTTGGGTTCGCTCGCGTCGCGGTACGACTACAAGTTCACGCTGACCGGCACCACGCTTTCCGTCAGGTTTGAGGCCATACCCGAACCTGCGGAATACGCGGCGCTCTTCGGCGCGCTCGCGCTGCTGTTCGTTCTGCGCAGAAGGCGTTTGAAAAAGTAAAACGCTGAACAAATAAACTTCAAAAAGCCCCCCTCTATAAATGGGGGGCTTTTTTTGCGCTCCATTTTAAGGACGGCGCGGCCTTTTTTAAAATAAACTTGTAAAGGGGTTTCAAAGGCGGTTTGATTGGAGCTTTAAAAGATGAGCGAAGCATACCAGGTGATAGCAAGGCGGTACAGGCCCAGGCAGTTCGACGAACTCGTGGGGCAGGAGCACATCGTCAAGACGCTCAAAAACGCCATCGCAAACGCGCGCATAGGGCACGCGTACCTCTTCGTTGGCCCGCGCGGAACCGGCAAGACGACAGTCGCGCGCCTGTTCGCAAAGGCCCTCAACGCGAAGGGCGGCCCCAACGCCAGCCCGTCGAACGACGACGAAATTTCAAAGGCCATCATGGACGGCAGCTGCATGGACGTAGTCGAGATAGACGGCGCTTCCAACAGGTCCATTGACGAAATCCGCCAGCTGCGCGAAGACTGCCAGTATGCGCCCGCTCAGTGCACCTACAAAATTTACATAATCGACGAAGTCCACTCGCTCACGCAGGACGCCTTCAACGCGCTTCTTAAAACGCTCGAAGAGCCGCCCAGCCACGTGAAATTCATTTTCGCCACCACGGAGGCGCACAAGGTGCTCGGCACCATAACCTCGCGCTGCCAGCGTTTCGAATTCCGCCCAATTCCGGAAGAGGCGATAGCCGCGCATCTTGCCGAAATCGCCAAAAAGGAGAGCATAGACGCCTCTGCCGACGCGCTTTCGGCCATAGCGCGCCTCGCAAACGGCGGCATGCGCGACGCGCAGAGCATACTTGACCAGATGATATCCTTCTGCGGAAAGACAATCACTTCACAGGACGTCGTGAGCGTCTACGGACTCGCCTCGCAGGAACAGATTGAAGGCATAATTTCCGACATGGCAAAGGGCGACTACGCCGCCATAATCAAGGCCGTTTCAGACCTCGCCGACGGCGGCTGCGACCTGTTCCGCACCCTCGCCGATTTGCAGATATACCTGCGCAAGGCTTTGATAGACTCCTTCAAAAGCGGGGAGGCCCAGTTCGGCGCCAAGAAGCTTTCTTCCGAGCAGATTATGAGGATGCTCGACGTCCTCCAGAACGCCGAGAAGGGCCTCAAAACCGGCCTAAGCGAGAGGGCGAATTTTGAGGTGGCGCTTTTGAAGGCCGTGGAGCAGAGCCGCACGCGCGCCATAAACACCCTCATCAAGGAACTTGACAGGCTTGCCGACTATCCGCCGGAAGTTCAAAAAAAAAATAGCTGAACTGCTCGCCGCCGCGCTCGCCGAATCTTCGGAATTTTCCGCCGCCTTCAAGGTGGAGAGGGCCGCACCCGTTCCCAAGAAAGCGCCCGCCGAAAGCGCCACGCCGCTCGTTTCCAAAACCGAGGTCTTCGGCATCGACACCGAACGCTTTAAAGAGGCCCTCAAATCCGTGCCGGAAGATCTGCTGGATTTGATATCGCGCCAGTTCGGCGCAAGTGCGGAGTTTCTGAACGTCGAAGAATTTTCAGCGCCGGAGCCGGTTTTTGCCGACGCGGAGCTTTCCCCAGAGGACGATTCCTCAGCGATGGCGGCGGACTTCTCCGCAGATCCCGAAGACCAAGATTAGACGGACTTGTTTTGCGACGGCGAGCGGTGAGCGAAGCGAAACCCGAGACGGAACAGAACGGCAAAGTCGTTTTGCCTGAGCGGAGCGAGTGGTGAGACATTCATTGCCATGAATGCGAATTCAATGATTCCTCTTGCTTTGCGCGGGCGACTGCTATTCATCCAAACCGTGCCGCCAATTAAATTGCGAATATAAATTCATTACACTTTTTGACGAGCAGCAATGAACATTTCAGAAAGCGGCAAATTTGTTTTTTTCCGGCAGTTGGAAAACCCGATGCTGTTGCGTTTTGCTTCCTGTCGGCGCCGGATAAGTGTCAAATTAAGCAAAAACGCTTCAGCCCGGCATTAAAAAGCGCCGGTTCTCCGAAGCCTCAGTTTTGCATCAGGGGATGGGTATTTTTATCTTTGACAATCCTTATCTTGATAATTATATAACAAATGTTCCAAATTTCAAATTTCTTAGTTTCCATTTTAACCCTATCCGTAGATGAAAACTTCTCTCAAAACATTCTGTTTCGCGCTGTTTTTTCTTTCGTCGCTATCCGTTTTTTCAAACACCTGGCAGGGCGCGCGCTACATGGCGCTTGTGAGGGGCGAGGCGGAGGACTCCCAGCGAAGCCTTGAATTTTTTGACGCCGGCGGCGCGCCGCTCGGCAGCATCGCCCTTGAAAATTCCGCCAACGCCGAGGCCAATTCCATAGCCTACGGCACGGAGGTCGCCCCCAACCTTGACGGCGGAAAGGGGCTCATGCTCCTCACGCAGAAGGGCGGAACAGACGCCAACCGCACGGCCTCCGTTTATCCCGACCCGCTTGCGGCCGAGGGCGCGTCTCTCGCCCGCATGTCGCCTTGCGCGCAGCTCAGCCTGCTAACGCCCGGAAGCACCACGCTGGTTGACGAGTACATGCGCGTGCGCCAGGCCCCCAACGGCAGGCTGATGGTTTCCCTCTACCGCACGGGCGCCCCGGGCGGCCCGTACAGCTACGCCTACTTTTTCAAGGCGCCGAGGACGGCGACGGCGAACGCGAACGTGGCGCTCGTAACCCCTTCCGGAGAGTCTTACGTGAATATGGATTCCAACAGGCTTTGCGACGTCGTGTTTGGAAACTTCAAGCCCTCCGCAAGCGTTCCGACAAACTCATTCAGAGTGGCCAGCATGAGGGCCAACGGCCTCGTGTATTTCGGCTACGTCACGGTTGGCGACATCTCCTTCCATGCGCTTTCCGGCACTTACGACTGCTCCGTGGCGGGCAGGGCGATTGCGGCGATGTGGCAGGACGATGATTCGACGCTCGCCGTCTGCTATGACGACGGCAGCGTCAGAAAAATTTCCTCCGAAGACGGTTCGCTTGCGGGAACGGCCTCCTTCCAGACGCAGAGCCGGATTCTGGACGTCGTGCGCCTTGAGGAAAAGGCGTCCGGAACTTATGCGCGGCGCGCGGCAAGCTACATGCTGCTTGCGCGCGGAGCGGCGGAAAATTCGCAGCGCAGCCTGAACTTCTTCGACGCCGAGGGAAGGTTGCTTGATACCACCCTGCTTGAAGATTCCGCCAGCGCGGACGCCAACGCTTTTGCCTACGGAGACCAGGTTGCGCCGAACCTCGACGGGGCGAACGGGCTCATGCTTCTCACGCAGAAAAGCGGCAGCATCGCAACCCGCACAACGAACGTCTATGCGGACCCCGTCCTTGAAAAGGGAGCCTCCCTGAACATGCTGGCGCCGTGTTCCAAGGTGAGCCTGCTGGTTCCGGAAGTGATAATGGACCAGTCCAACATCTACGACATCAAGCAGGCGCCCAACGGCAGGGTAATGAGCCTTGAATACAGGACGACCGCCGCCTACGGCTACTTCTATTTCCACAAGGTTCCCGAAACCGCCGCTGGCAACGTGAACCTGCCGCTTGTGAGCCCGAACACGGAGTCTTACGTCGGGATACATTCCGTGCGCTTCACTAAGTTCGCCTTCGGTGATTTTCTCACATCGCAGACCGTGCCGGACAATTCCTTCAGGGTGGCCATGTACGGCGAAAGCAGCAAGAACGTCAATTTCGGCTACGTCACTGTGGGCGACAGAACATTCCGCCTCTTCTCCCAGTATTACAATTTCACCATCAGCGGCAAAACCATCAAGGGCGTGCTCTCCGCCGAGAACGGCAACGTCGGTGTGCTGTACGACGACGGTCTGATATGCGAGTATTCTCCGTCTACTGGCGCCTACGTGCGCTCCCTGAAGCTGGAGATGCCGGCGGGCGTGGCGCTTGACTGCCTGAAAGTCACGCCGCAGTCCGCCAACCCGCCCGCGTGGATTGATGCGGCCTACATGGCCCTCGTCAAAGACCCCTCGGGCGCGGACAATTCGCAGCGCAGCCTTGAGTTTTTTGACGCGGAGGGTGTGAGCATGGGCGTCATGGCGCTTGAAGGTTCCGAGGCGGCGCAGGCCGACGCAATCGCCTACGGGAATGGACTGGCCCCGAACATCGCGGGGAAGGGCCTGCTGCTTCTGACGCAGCGCACGGGCGGCGACGTCAACAGGTTCGTGAAGGTGTACGCGGACCCTCTTGCGAACGGAGAGACTTCACTTCCCCTTGCGAGCCCCTGTTCCCAGATGTCTTTCCCGACGCCGGCCTCCACAGTGGCGGTTGACAATTACATGAAGCTCTTTCCGGCGTCCGGCGGAAAAGTGGCCGTGCTCAACCACCGTTCAGCGGACCCGAGCAGGGGCGAATACTTCTATTTCTTCACGCCGCCCGCCGCCGCCACCGGGAACATATCCGTGCCTCGCGACAGTTCCAACGGCTACATAGGACTTGGCAACACGCAGCACTACACCGCGCTTGCGAAGGGCGGCTTCATGTCCGACCTCGTCGCCGCGTCCGGCAGCGAGCTCTACGCGTTTTACGACTCCCTCACGGGAGACGCGCGCTTCGCCACGGTGAGCGCCACAAGCGCCTCATACCTGACCGACACCGTGCGGGTTGCAAAGGAGGGCAAGACGGTCAAGGCGATGTGGGCGGCTGACAACGGCCGCCTCGCCGTGCTTTACGACGATGGAAGCGTGTCGGAATGGGACGCGGAGCTTCAGTCTGAAGCGGGGGGCTTTTCGTTTTCAACGTCCAACGCCGTGCTGGACGTGGTACGGCTGACAGCGGCAAGCGCGCGCGAGGAAATTTACGACCCGCTCGACCTTTCCGGCGTGGTGCTTGAAGGCGAGGCGATGGAGGCGGAAATCGCGGGCGGCGCTATAAACGCGGAATGCCTCGCGGGCGAGGAATACCCCGTGCTGAACATCCTGCCCGCAGGCGGCGGCAGCTGGGATTTTTCCGGCAGCAAGTACGTCGCGCTCGACGTTGAAAACACTTCCGGCGTCTCTCTGCGCGTGGAAGCGTGGGCGCTTGCCGACGGCGGATGGAGCGGGGCCAGCACATATCCGCTCCCTTCCCCCTACATTTACCTTGCGGCGGGCGAGCGCAAAAAATTCGTGATTAACCTCAATTCCATTTTCCAAGGCGCGGACGCCTTCACCCCCTGCGTTGACGCTTCAAAAATATCGCGCCTGCGCCTGGCAATAGGCAGGCACGGCGGCACGCAGACGGTCGCGGGGCATGTGAGCTGGTACAACAACGGGGGCACGCTAAAGGTGCATTCAATAGGGCTTTCGCGCACACCCGCAAAGGTTTTCGACGCCGCAAAGATGGCCGCGCGCTACAGGGTTCCGCCTATTCTGGACGAAGCGCCCGCCGAGGGCAAGAGGACTTGGCGCGCGCTTGAAAAATATTCCGGCACGTCGCTAAAGCACGTCATTTCCCTGCCCGAAAATTTCGACCCCGCGAAGAAGTACCCCATAATAGTCGAATACACGGGCAACGTCTATTATAACGCTTACGTTTTCTGCCACTCCACGGGCTACGCAAGCCAGGCCAACATGGCCGCGGGGCTTTCGCGCGGTGAAGACTATATCTGCCTCGTGCTTCCCTTCGTAAGCCCCGACGGCCTGCGCGAGCAGTTCGACGCCTGGGGAGACCCTGAAGCCACAGTCCAGTACTGCCTGGACGCCCTCGCAGACGCATACCAGAATTATTCCGGAGACAAGAGCGCGGTGTTCTTCACGGGCTTTTCAAGGGGGCGCTTTTCAATGAATTACATAGGCCTGCGCGGCGAGGAAATTTCAAAGGTGTGGCTGGGCTTCGTCGGCTACAACCCATTCAAGCCCGCGGCGGAGCAGGACGATTGGAACGAGGCTCGCACAGGTTGGGATGAGCGCGCGGACGCCTCGCGCGGGAAGATTCCTTACTTCGTGAGCGACCCCGCATGGACGAACGTGCATGTAGACACCCAGTACCTTGAAGACTCGCAGTCCACGCTAGCCACAAAGGCGTGGATGGCGGACGTCCTTCAGAACAGAGTGATAAACGCCGAGATACTTTCCGGCCCTGCGGATGTAATTTCCCCGCCCGGAGGCGCGGCGCGCTTTGAAGTTTCCGCAAGGGGCACGGACGTGGCATACCAGTGGCAGAGCAGTCCGGACGGCGAAACCTGGACGGACATGGACGGCGCAACTTCCGCCGCGCTCTCCTTCACAAACCTGGCCGCCGCGCAGAGCGGAACGCAATACAGATGCCTTGTGAGCAATTCGCGAGACAGCGACGTTTCCGCCGCCGCGACTTTGACTGTGCAGGCGGGTGCGACTATGCCGCTTTCCCTCTGGGCGCTCAACAGCGGCCTTGAAGGTTCATCCGCCAGCGCATCGGCAGCGCCCTTCGGCGACGGGCTCACAAACCTTGAAAAATACGCCTTCGGCCTGGACGGCTCCGCTCCCGCAACGCTAGCGCAAAACCCGCTGATTTGCGCGGTGGCTGCGGCGAACGGAACGGCCTACCAGTACGCGGTTTCAAAGCAGGCGGAAGGAATCACGGTCAGGGCTCTCTGGAGCACGGACCTCGTCAATTGGAGTTCTGATGGCATGGATGTGGAAACCCTTCCGGACGGCACCGACGCAAACTTCAAAGTCTTCCAAGCCTCAAAAAGCGGAGTCGAACCCGTCTTCTACAGGTTGGAGATTACGGAGAGTCCATGACTTAAAACGAACTCCATTCATTCAGAAAGCGTGCCTTAAAAGCCT
>JAVBSZ010000149.1:0-9605 GCA_031556415.1 Opitutales bacterium
CACCTCTATGTTGATGAAGATTTCGTAGAGCTCCGCGTATTTGAGTATGTGCAGGTACTGGCGCTTCATGTGGGCGAGGGCTTCGGTTTCGCTCATGCCCTCGGGCTTGTCCAAGCCGTCGGTTGTGGCGATGCGTTTGCAGTTGGCGAGCTTGGCCCACTGCATGGCCTTCAGTATGTACGGCACGCCGACGTAGGGGGCCTCGGGGTTTGAAAGCGGGTAGGCCGCGTCTATCTGCGAGAATTCCACGCCCATCTTCTGCATTTTGTCCCTCATTTCCATCGGGTCTTCAAGCAGGGAAATGTGAGGGAAATAGCCGAGGCCCTGTATCCAACAGGCGCCCTCTATCACGCCGCATTCGATGTATTTTATATTGTTCTGCGCGGCGAAATCCAGCGCGTGGTCAAAACTCTTGAAGGACGTGTTGAAGGCGTCCGTGTGGACTGATATTTTCATATTGTGTGCTCCTGTTCCTTTCCGCAAATGCGGCATCATAAATGCGCCCGCAAAATCTAAACGGGCGGCGCGGTTTTGTAAAGTTCGTAAAATGATAAAAATTTCCGCGCGGGAAGGGGAGCGCCGCATCAGCAGGCACATCGGAATTGACAAAGGCGGAATTATCGGAGAGCCTCTGCGCGTCGTTTAAAAATGGCGCATTTGCACACATGAGTACGGAAAAATCCAGGCTTGTTTGGATTGACTGGGCGAAGGTCTTCGGGCTCTTCCTGGTGATATACCTGCACGTCCATTTTGTGGACCCGCAGATGAGAAGGTATCTGATGACCTTCATAATCCCCTTCTTCTTTTTCATATCCGGATACCTTTTCAAGGAGCCGTCGGAATATTGGGGCTTCTTCAAAAAGAACGTCAGCATGCTGATAGTCCCGTTCATCCTCTACAACCTCATCGCGCTTGCGTACTTTTCCGCGTGGTTTTATTTTTTCACAAACGACGGTTTGGCGTGGTATATTGAGTCATCGCTGAAGGGGATACTTCTTTTTTCGTCGTCATACGAGGGGGCGGTCTACCCGTGCTTGCCTGCATGGTTTCTGATGGCTCTCTTCTGGGCGAGGCTCTTTTGCGGGGGGGCGACCACGTCCGTTAAAAAGGCGGTATTTTTCGCCATATGGCTTGCGGCCTTCATAGGGCTTTGGGGGAGAAACTGGGTTCTTCCCGCGCACATAGATTCCGCCGTCTACTGCCTGCCGTACTTCGTTTTCGGGTACATATTCAAGAGATTGAATCTGTTCAAATATGCCGACAACATCCTCGCCGTATCGCCGCTTTTCACGTTGGCTCTGCTCGCCTTCTACTTCCTGGTCAGGGACGGGTCCCTTCTTGATTTCAGCTCAGTGAAGTTCGACTCGGGCTGGAGATACCGCTACACCGTGCCGACATTCGGCATACTGTCGCTCGTCTTTTTCTCAATGTTTTTTGCGAAGCTTCCCTCCCGCATTGTTAAGGATATTTCAGACGGCAGCCTTCTGATACTCTGCCTGCATCCGATTTTTTTGAGCGTTGGATACTTTCTTCTGAACAAACTCTCCCTGAAACCTGCAGCCAACGGCATAGTCTCGCCGGTGTGGATATCCCTTTTCTGCATGCTGGCGGGCTACGTCTGCATCCTGTTATCGCAAAGATACGCGCCGATTCTGATAGGAAAACCGTCCGGAAGCTTTGCGCGCAAGGGGTAGGGCATATCCCAATTAAGCTGTCGCTTTTGAGAAACGCTTTGAATTCGCATCCACAGAGGTGAATGACTCACCCTCTCGCTTCGCTTGGGGCATCTGCCTTCGCAGATGTTCCCCCGTCGCCTGTGGGGCGTGGTTTCGTTTTGGCGGCGCATGCTTCGCCTTAAAAACAAGGGACGCACTTCTAGTGCTACCCATGCTTTTAAGCCTTCGCAAATCTTGCCAAATTCGTAAAATCGTTGACTCAAAAGAGTGTCGGAATCTCTAGGCCTAGGAGCTTCGCCAGTGTGCGACAACTTAATTGGAATATGCTCTCTAGTTCAAACGGTGCGCTTTCCGAATAAGCGCGGCCTTATCTCCTTGCGGGAGTCCTGCGTCCCCTCGCCTTGCGAGGCTTTTTAAAGTGTACTAGACTCGCCACCAGCGCGAAAACCACCACCAGCAGGTAGAAATTCTGCGAGAAGCGGAGCGTCCATTCCAGCATGGAGTGCAGGAAGGCCCCGAATAGGGAAATGAAAAGCCCTATTGCCAGATAAGCCATGTTGCTCTTCCAATAGTAGCGCGTGCAGGAGAAGGCCTGCCAGAGGTAGTAGAAATACCACATCAGCAGGGAGAGGAGGCCAAGCCAGCCTATCTCGCCGGCGGTGAGCATGTAGACGGTTTCAACCTTGCCTATCTTTCCGTCTTCGTCGTAATTGAGCTCTTCAAATATGTTGCCGTAATTGTTGGCGAAGGTGTTGGCTTCCGTATAGTTGTTGAGGCCCACGCCGAAGAAGTTTTTGTTGGCCATGTCCGCGGCGTTGATGACGAGGCTCTTTCTGCCCTCCGTGCCCGCCTCGTTGCCGACCGAAAAGCGCTCATGTATGGTGCTGTAGCTCTTGATGAGGCCCAGCACCAGCACAAGCAGCGTGGCCGAAAGCACCATAATCTTCTGTCTTGTCATGCCCTGCAGGAGAGAAAACAGCATGACCATGCCTATGTTGAGCGCCAGTATGGCCCACGCGCCGCGGCTTATGGTGAATATCACGGAGGCCACGCAGATGAAAAATATGAGGGTGTAGTAGATTTTGTTCTTCGAGTTTTTAAAGTCCAAATTGAGGATCATGTACAGATAGATGGGCATCAGCATGTTGATGAACATGCCCGCGCTGTTCTTGTGCTTCATCAGGCCAATGACCGCGTAATTGCCCAGAATGTAGCGCTGGAAGAAGATGAAGCCGAAGTTCAGCAGAAGGCCGAAGGAAAATGCCCTTATGACGGTGCTGTAGCAGTTGTAATATACGAAGATGTTGTAGAAAACCACCATGAAGAAGCCGGTCTTTAGTATCTTGAAAAGCTCAAATGCGGCGTATGAAAAGTTGGGGGCGTTGACGAAGGAGAGAGAGCACATCACCACGTAGAAGAAGAAGAAGCCGATGCCCGGCATCCATAGCTTGAACGCGTAGTCTTTCTTGCGCTGGAGTATGAAAAAGTAGATTATGGCGAAGAAGTCCAGAATGGTGATTTCATAAGCCTGCGAGGTTCCCTTGACGTACTCGTGGTCCGCCAGATAGTTGAGCCCGAGCTGGGGGGAGACTATCAGCAGGAACATGGACAGCATGATGCCGAACTGCTGAAACTTCTCGTTAGACCCAAGGGTGAAAATGGCCATGGGTATGAAAACCGAGAAGGAAAACAGCAGCAGTATCGTATGTTGTATTACATTGCTTTCCATTTGCGGGGGTCTGGTATAATCAGGAGAACATAGTGAAAGCGGGCGTGCTGAAATCAACCTAAAAATTTATCCGGCGAACATTTGCCGGTTTTACGCGCCGCCGGAATTTTTCACGGATTGAAAATAGGAATGGCGTTTTAGTTTCAAATGTGTTTTCATGGCGCGCTTTAAACAAGGAGGAACAAGTTTTATGGATAATAGGATATTTTCGGCTTTCGCAATGCTGGCCTTCGTTTTTTCCGCCTGCTTCGCCCAGACATCAGGTGAGTTTGAAGTCAGAAGCGAGGCCATGGACAAGGACGTCAAGAACTACGCCGTACTTCCGGCGTCTTACGCGCAGGACACCCAGGCGCGCTACCCCGTCGTCTATCTTTTGCACGGCTTCGGAGGCAACCATCTGACCTGGCCCAAGCAGACAAAGAAAAACCTCCAGCAGATTTCCGACTCCCTCGGGATAATTTTCATCAGCCCCGACGGCGCGCGCAGCTGGTATTGGGACAGCCCGGTGGACCCAAAAATCAGGTACGAGACCTACGTCTCAAAGGAGCTGATTTCCGCAGTTGACGCAAAATTCCGCACCATAGCCGACAGGCGAGCGCGGGCAATCACCGGCTTCAGCATGGGCGGCCACGGCGGGCTCTGGCTCGGCTTCAGGCACCCTGACGCATTCGCCTCGTGCGGCTCTCTCAGCGGCGGCGTCGACATCCGCCCCTTTCCGGAAAATTGGGACATGGCAAAAAACCTCGGCGAATACTACACCAACGAGGAAGTTTGGGACTCCCACACCGTCATAAACCAGCTCTTCAGGGTACGTCCGAACTCGCTCAACATAATCATAGACTGCGGCTATGCGGACTTCTTCTACGACGTCAACCAGGCTCTGCACAAAAAGATGCGTGACATGCGCATCAACCACGAATACACCGTGCGTCCGGGCGCGCACACGCATGATTATTGGGATGACGCCATAGACTACCAGATAATGTACTTTTCAAAGTGCTTCCGCAGGATGCTCGCACCCGCCGAGCCTCCCGCCGAAAAGAAATGAGGCGCCTGCTTACATTGCTTCTTATTTTGACCCTCGCCGCCGCGGCGCACGCGCAGGAGGGCGGAGCCGTTCTTTCTTCCGGCGTTTCCTCACGCTCGGAAAGCGCGCAGGAGCTGTATGAGAGGGCGCTCTCTTTCATAAACGCGCGCCCCGAAAACGCCGACCTTGAAAAGGGCTTTGAGCTTCTGGAAAAGTCGGCGGAGGCGGGGAATGTCGAAGCGAAGGCGTATCTTGGCGCGGCGTACATGCTCGGCGGAAACGTTGAGAAAAATTTGGACAGGGCCGTGCGCCACCTTTCCGACGCCGCCGAAAAGGGTGCGGCCTCCGCTCAGTACAACCTCGCTCTCTGCTATGAAAACGGTCTCGGAGTCGAAAGGGACGTGGACAGGGCGGCGGAGCTTATGCGGCTTTCGGCGCAGGCCGGCAACGCGATGGCCAAAGAGTACCTCGAGGAAACGGGGCGGGGCGGGGGGGAATCTTTGGGAGACCAAATCCTTCTGGTTCTCGCGGTTCTGGTTGCGGCCTTCGTGCTTTCAAAACTCATAAGGCGCATTGCGGGTGCGAAAGGCAAAAGGTTATGACGCGGCTCTTCGCAAGGCTCACAAGGTTTCTGCTGGCGCTGGTGCTGCTGGCCGCGGTCTATGTAGCGCTTAACCTGCCCCGCGCTTCGGGGATACTGGGCGAGGTTGAAAAGTCTTTGGAGCGTCTTCCTGATTTTAATTATCTGGAGAGTGCGCGCAAGCATTGGGCCAGCCGCGAGAAGGCCGCCGCGCTCGCCTGCCTTGAATACGCCGCAGCTGACAATCCTTCCGAAACGGAGGCGGCGTCCGCGCTTTACGCGCAGTATCTGAAGGAAATTTCCGGCTCAAAATCGGCGTCGGAGCGCCTTCTCGCGTGCGGGAAACTCCCGTCCTCCAGGCCGGAAGTCAGGCCGTTGGAGGAGCTTAGGATGCTGTTTCCCTCCGATGCTTACGCGTCCCCCTCCATAAGCGCCTTTGAAATGGTCTGCACGCAGCTCGGGTTTTACGAGGACGCGCCCGGGTTTATGCGCGTGGCCATGGCCGAGGGCCTCATTTCCGAAATGCTGCAGATACAGCTGGGTGCGCTTGTCAGGCAGATTCCGGAGGAGGCCTCAAAACTTGGCGCGGCGCGCATTGAGGAAATCAAAGCGGCGGCGCGCGCCTTCCACAACATGGCTTCAAATTGCGAAACTTGGACGCAGTTCTCCGTCTTCCTGAAAAATTGCGACAGCGTCTCAAAAATGCGCGCCATAAATTTGCTCATACGCGGCAACCCCGAATGCGCGCGCAGGCTTGAGCGTATACTCATCCTTTCTGGGCAGAATTCGGAGGATTCGCTTGCCTTCGCGCTCAGGTATTCCTCAACGGGTGTGGATATCCTATACGCGTCATTGCGGAAGGGCCCGCGCGTTTTGAGGTTCGTCTCCCGACATCCGCAGATAGTGTCGGCCACCTTCGGGGATATAAGCAAGGTGTCGTACCCGACTTACAGAAAATTTCTTGAAAGCGCCGCCAAGCGCTCCATGCATTACGGCGCGCTCTTTGAGCTTGCGCGCTGGGGCGCTGTCTTTGGTTTCGCCTTTCTTGCGGCGTTCCTGCTGATTGCTCCGCGCTTTGTGGCGCGTGCGGTTAAAAAGTCTTCGCACAAAAAAATCGGGAAAGCCAAAACCGCGTTGCGCGTCGTCGGAATTTACGCGTTTCTGGCGTTCGCGGTCTGCGTGTGCGCTTTCGCGTTCAGGCTCTTTTATTCGGCCTGCGCGCCCTCCAATGAAACGCTTTCGGGCGCGGCTGCGGACGACAAAAAGCTTATGAGCGCCACGGCCTGGGTTGAGGCCAGCTGGCTTGTGGAAATAAAGATGCGGGAAGACTTCTTTATCAATGAAGACTACTCCGCGTCCATCTTCGCCCCGCTTGTGGAAATCAGCGGCAAGAAATACATAGTGTGCGACTTTTCCGCTTTGGGCTTCCGCTGGGGGGAAATAAAGCACGAGCGCGTGTACGAGCTGAGCATGTCGGTTTCAAAGGGCGGGGATAACTCGGTAAAGGTGGACGTGGGGCGCATCTACGTGCTTAAGGAATACGAGAACATCGTGCTTATAGAAATGCCCAACCTCAACTACCCGCGCGCGTTGCGGGCCGTGGGCACGGAAGATTTCTACGCGGATGACATCCTGCTTTTCAGCGCCTCAAAGGGACTTTCGCTTTCAAGCTTGGATTTGTCGCTCCAGAAGGGGCGCACCTTCCTTCGCGGGGCCTATTCGTTCGGAGACGCCCTCGTCACCAAAAACGGCCTCTACCTGGGCATAATCACGCGCAAGGGCAAAGACGAGGCTCTGGCAATACGCATACCGTCCGCGGAATACGATTTCGGAGCAAAAGTGGTAATTCCGCTTTCAAAGCCCGACGGACAGCACTATTACAGGAGCTTTTGCGAGGCGCTCAAATCTTTGTGGTAGCATGCAAAGTTGGGTTGACATTCAACCCTCCCGCCGCATACTTTCCAAATTGTAAGGAAGAAACATGGACATTAAAATTATAGACGGGGCCGCGCTCGTAACCGTGGCGCTTAGCGGAAAACTTGATATCGACGGCGTAAAGGCCATAGAGGAGGCTTTTAAAAACGCCACCGCGCAAAAGAGTTCGATTATAGACTTAAGCAACGTCGAATACCTTGCCTCCCTCGGCATCCGCATCTTCCTGCAGTCCGCCAAAGCCGCGCAGCGCAACGGGCACAAAATGGTCCTTCTTAACCCCCGCAAGAACGTCCTCGGCGTCATCCAGCTCGCCAATTTGGACTCGATAATTCCGGTGGTGGCCTCGCTTGAAGAAGTGGCCAAATACCTCTAGTTTTGGCGAGCGCTCCTACCGCAGGCTTTTGAACTCGCTCGCACAGCGGTGCCCGTCTCGCCCTTTCGGGATGGCCTTAGGTCATTCTTTCCAAAAGATTGCGAAAAACTTTGCGCATAGTCGTGCGCAACTTGCTTCGCAAGTTTTGTGATTTTGCGCCTTGCTCTTCAACCCAAATCACTGCGCCAAATCTGGCGGGTGATTTTCGCGAAAAAGTCCCATCATATGCGCACTGCCGATATCACCAAACTATGTTAATAGTACCGGAGACGTTTTGGGCTTCGCAATAGGTTCCGGTTTCGTCGGTGATTACTTTTGCTGGTACTAGGGTCATTTTATTGTAGAGGCTGCCTTTGCGGAATTCCACGGGGAAGGTTTGCATGGGGTTTGACGAGGGGTAGATGCGCACGGTTGCGTTGTCTAAGCCCGTCAGCAGGAGGGAGCGCGCCTTTTTGAATTCCACTGGCGCGCATTCTGCGAGGGTGATTTTGCCGGCGTCCTGTTCCACGAACACTCGGCACTCCTCAAAATAGGCCCTCGGCATCCTGTAAGTGGCGTGGGAGTTTTCCAGCACGGTTTCATAGCCCGTGAATATGGGCGCGCCCTTGGGGAATTTGAAGAGCTGCTTCACGGTCTGGTCGGGCACGAAGCCGGAGAACCAGAAGCCGTTGTCGCTTCTCGACACGCAGTTGATGGGCGCCTTGTCGTTGCGCGCGACTTTTGAAAACTTCATGGAGACTCCGAACTGCGCGAGCATGGCGCGGCAGATTTCGCCCGCGGAGAATTCTGAATTTTTGTCATGCGGGCGGAAAATTGAGCCTCCAAGCTTGGGGTAGTTTGAGCCGCGCAGGTAGGCCGCCTTTCCCTTGCCGGCGTTTCTTACGAGGGCTATGTGCCTTTCAATTCCGTCCGCGCTTTTTGCGCTTGCGATGATTTCGGCGTCCGAAGATGCGTCCTTCACGCTTTCAATTCCTCCGCCAGAGAAGCAGGCGCGGTGCACGAGTTTCACGCTGCCGGATTTTTCATATCCGTCGGGCGAAACGAAATTACCGACCGTGAATTCGCCTTCGAGCGCTTTGTCTTTCTTTACGCCGAGGAGCTTCAGCGTGAGTTCTCCCGCATGCGTTATGGGGCCGTAGATGACGGCGTTTCCGCCGCGCTCCACGAACTGGCAAAGCTCCTTTTCAAACGCGCTTCCGGCCTGGGGTGCTGGCGTGAAAATCACGGAGCCGAGCATAGCGCCTTTGTCTTTGGATAAAATTTCCGCAAGCGAAGTCGTGGTGATCACGCTGTTTATGGGTGTGCCGTCGTTTATGCACTGCGCAACGAACCAGTCCCCGAAAAATATCTCCTCAAGGCGCGAGGGGTCCGCAAAGGCGGTGTCGTGGTATTCGTCGAACGGGTATGCCCATACGACGGGCGAGGGGGCGTCGGGCGCGTTGCGGCGCGCCTGCAGGATATGCGGTATGACTTCGCTTGGAACCTGTATGGGCATGTTCCCGTAAGAGTCGTCCACCGTCAAAAATGCGAGGTGCGTGGGCGTCAGCGGCTTTGCGTTTTTGCCGAGCGTGCAGACGGCCATTGGCAGGTAGATGTCGTGCGCCTCGCGCGCGTAGCGGTCAAGCCAGGGGGAGTTGGCCCACCATGGGTCGTGCGTGTAGAAGCGGAACATGTACTCGTCTTCCGGAATTTCACAGATGCGCGACATGTATCCGGCGAGCTCCAGCCCGAAGTCCCCGTTAAGCGCGGCCCACGGAGAATTCGGCGGCGGCAGGAAGTTGAGCTTGCCCCTGTAGAGGCCGCGCAGGTCCGTGCCGTCGCTCGCGATGTCCGCACTTGTGAGGATGTTGGTGCCGCGCGTCTCTATCCTGAAACTCGGGCATTCCGCGCGGAACTCCCTCCAGAATTCCATGATGAGCCTGCGCGTGTCTCCGATTTTTTCGCGAGCGAAGTTTCCCTCCCTGTCCATGATTGCGCCCGTTGCGCGCCAGGTTTCAAGGCCGAAGCCGAAACCGTTTGAAAGCCAGAGGTAGTCAAAGCCGAGGTCCTTCAGGAAGTGCTGACTCTGGCGGCCGAAGAATTTCCCGAAAGGCGTATCCTGCGGAATGCCGTTTGGAAAGCCCGCGTATTTATCGGAGTCCGCATCGAACTTTGCGTAGCAGCAGACGAAGCTCTTTTTGCCCATCGTGGCGCCCAGGCAGATTTCCGGATGCTTTTTGTATTTGAATTCAGATTTTGCGAATTCGGGCCCCGGGTCAAAGGTTGCGCCAACGCGCACGGGCTTG